>CAZNTI010000025.1:0-12904 GCA_964575885.1 uncultured Terricaulis sp. | reverse complement strand
GAAGCCGGTCATCTGCTTGGAGCGCACGACCAGGTCTTTCAGGATCTTGTTTTCGGCATGCCCGATATGGATGGCGCCGTTGGCGTAAGGCGGGCCGTCGTGGAACACGAACTTGGGCCGCGCCGCCGCGTCCTCGCGCAGGCGCCGGTAGAGCCCGATCTCGGCCCAATATTTCAGCCGCTCCGGCTCCTTCTGCGGCAGGCCGGCTTTCATCGGAAATGGGGTTTCGGGCAGGAACAAGGTTTCGCGATAGTCGCGACCGGTTGGCGCGTCGGCCATTGGTCGAATCTCCGTTCAGGCGATCTTTGGGAATAGCAGAACCAGACCCGGTCCCGCGGAGCAAAGGCTCAGACGCGGGCCGGGCGCGAAATTCGCGCCGCAAGGCGTATGATGGGAAAGTGAACGCTCATAATCAGCGCGCATAGCATGGCCCTGCCCTTGCAGGCTAGCGACCGCGCGCCATATCCCGTTGCTTCATTGCTGTAGCGGGTCTACACCCCCCGCCCGGATCAGAACGAGCCGCCGGATCAGGCTCAGCGCCGAAAAATGCCCTATGACCAACGCGTTTGACTTCTCTTTCGCCAAGCTCGACGACCCGGGCGACATCCGCCTGCAGGATTATGCGGGAAAAGTGGTGCTCGTCGTCAATGTCGCCAGCGCCTGCGGCTACACCTCGCAGTATCGCGACCTCGAAGCGCTCTACGAGGCCAAGGCGGGAAAGGGCCTCGTCATCATCGGCGTCCCCTGCAACGATTTCGGCCAGCAAGAGCCCGGCGCCGACAAGGAGATCCGCGAGTTCTGCGACTCCTCCTACCACGTCACCTTCCCGATGGCGGCCAAGATCGAGATCGTGGCGGCGGCCCGGCGCCACCCGTTCTACCAATGGGTGGCCGACGAACTGGGAGACGGCGCGCTGCCGCGCTGGAACTTTCACAAATTCCTGATCGGCAAGGACGGCGCCATCGCCGGCGCCTTTGGTTCCAAGACCGCCCCGCTCGCCCCCGACATGTTGGAAGCCATCAAGGACGCGCTCGCGGCGTGAGTGCGTGGGCGCACGGCCACGTGCCTGCAAAAGCGCACGGCGCCATAAAACCGTGATAGCGCGCGGCGCGTGTTGTAGTCCGTGATGGCGCCCGCCCCGCAAGGGCAGGAGCCCGCGCATGCACGACAACGCTTCCCCCGATCCGCTTCGGCTGTGGCCGTTCGCAGAGCAGTACAGCGACGTGCTGCGCGAAGGCCATCACAAGCAGGCCCCCGCGAGCGGCTCTCCCACGCTGGTCTGGCATTTGGCGCTCTGGCCGCGCAAGCCGTTCGGCGAACGCAAGCCCAGCGAGCCGCCAAAAGACGACCAGGCGCAGGCCAAAGCCGCGCGGCTGTTCGGCGATTATGACCGCGAACAACTCGAATTCTTCCGAGAATTGTCGAGCTTCGCTAAGCGTCTGCAGGACTTGGGCCGCGTCGGCGACCCCGCAGAACTCGCGTTCGACCCCGTACAATTGCACGACCAGCCGGCCGCGCCCGACGGTCGCGAAACCCACCGCTTCTATGTGTGCAAGCCCCAGGCGCTGGCCTTTACGCTTTGGTGGCAGGACGGGGCCGGCGAAAAGGACGATGCTGGAAACATCAAGCGCAACCAGCGGCAGAAAGTGCCGCAAGCCTCGGATCTGCGCGTGCGCGTGTCGCTGCAGACTCACCGCGATCACGCCACCCTCTCGTTCTTCATCGATGTCGCCAAAAGCCATGATCAGGCGCAGTTCGACGACGCCGAAGACATCATCAACAAAGACCCGAGCCAACGCCGTCGTAAAGTCATGCGCGGGTTGCAAGCGGTGCGCCGCGTCGCCGGCGAGCAGGTGCGCCAGGGCTTCATCGATCTCAACCGCATCCCGGAACGCGGCGTGTCAGGGCCCGACGCCGAGGCGCTGCTCGCCACCGCCGACTATTGCTATGACAAAGTCTGGACGGAATTCGCCGGCGCGTTCGGATTCGCCCAGGGCGCGGGTCCAGGCATGGCGCTGCACTGCGGCGAACGCTTTGCGGATTTTCGCGGGCTGGTGATGTCGATGAGCGGGCTCGAAACCGAGGGCGGTCTCAAAAGACGCGCCCTGCGCGAACAGGTTCGCGCCGACAATGCCAAATCCGCAGACGGCAAGGAGACCTTGCACGAGGAGGTGCAAAACTATTTGCGGCGGCCGCGCCGGCCCGACACCCCGGCCTTCGAGACCGGCACCATCGGTTTCGGCCCCTTGTCCAAGTTCGATGAAGACGCCAACGAAGGCAACGCGGTGCTGAAATCGTTGTGGCCGTTCATGCGCCGCATCACCCCATGGGCCGATTACAGCGACTGGGTCGGCTGCGGCATCATCGGCGGGCGCGCGCTGTACATCACAGCGCTGGGCTCAGACGCGCTCGTCACCGCCAATGAGGAGTACGCCGACCGCGACAACGAAGTCTCGGCGCGCAATCTGCCAAAGGCCGAAGACGCGGCGCCCGATCCCACCCGGTCGCTGCGCTATCTGGTGGTCACCAAAGGCGAGCCGCTGCGCGAGCAGGTGGGACGCTACATCGAGCGCATAAACGCTATCGGCACCATGCGCCTGTTTGCGCTGCGCAACATCACCTCGATCCGCAACGCCAGCGTCCACCTGGAAGTGATCGGGCGCATGCTCGACGGCACGCTGCAGCGATGGGAGCAGGAACACAGCGAGATCCAGGAGGCCCACAATCGCGAGGTGGAGGAATACAAAAAGCGCAGGAGAAGCCCTTGGCTGCCTGCACTTACGACGCAAGCCCAGCAGCAGCGCCGCGCCAAGGAGATGGCCGATCCTCGCCTGTTTGAGATCAACAATGCGCACATCAAGCGGCTCACCGAGCTCATCGACGACACCCAGCGCGAGGTGATCGGCATCGCCGCGCTGCTCGATCAGATCGGCGAAGGCGGCTCGGGACGTCTGCTCTACGCCATCCGCCGGGCCAAGTATTTCGCCAGGGAATTCGACCGGATGTACCAAACGCTGGCGATCCGCGACATCGACGGCTGGATCAATTACAAGAATTTCGTCGACCGCAGCATGCGCCCGGCCTTCGAGTTCATCGACAGCACCGGCGAGCGCCTGATCTCGATCCGCGAGCGGCTGCAAACGATCACCGAAACTATCCAGACTGCGGCGCTGATCGTGGAAACCCAGGCCACGCGCGAAAACACCAACGCCTTGAAAGAGATCGTCGGCGCCTTTGTCTGGCTGCAGAGCGCGACAGTCATCGGCATTGCGATCTGGCTTTATCAGATGTTCCTGAGCGGCTGGGCCGAGCAGCGCTTCGGCGCGGCCGGCGAGGCCGCACTCGACGCCATCTGGGGCGCTCTCGTGCGGCTCTTGGCCGGGCCGGGCTGAGGCGCCGGCGCGATTGCGTAGTCCTTGTTACACTTCATCTAAGCCGCTGTTTGTGGCAGTCAGCAACCGCAATTGCTTTCCGAGCGTGGCGAAAAATCGCATGGCGCACACTGCTGACCGGCCAGAAGACGGCCAACCGCTCGACCGCGGCGTGGCGCGTCGTCACGCGTTTCTGCGGGTCGCACGCGAGATGTTTCTTAGTCAGGGCTACGAAGCCGCGTGCGTGAACGACGTTGTGCGCGAAGCCGGCGGTTCGCTGGCCACGCTCTACACCCAGTTCGGCAACAAGGAGGGGCTGTTCCTGGCCGTGATCCAGGATCAGCACGATCGCTTCGTGCGGGCGATGACGCCGGCCTGCGTCGATCATCTGGGGCTTGAGGAGGGACTGCAGCAGATCGGCGAGCAATTCCTCAAAGCATTGCTCGCGCGCGAGAATATCGCGCTGTTTCGCATCGTTGTCGGCGAGGGGCGCAAGTTTCCGGACTTGCTGCGCCGCCATGTCAGCGCCACCGCCGACCGCGTGCGCGATGTGGTGTCCAACCATCTGGCGCGCACAACCGAAGCCGGCGCCGATGCGCCAATAATTGCGTCTTACTTTCTCGAAATGCTGCGCAGCCGCCATCACTACCGGGCGCTTGCCGACGACAGCTACACCGCCACCGACGAAGAGGTGCGCGCGCACGTCGCCGCGGCGGTCCGGTTTTTGTCGGGCGCGATCGCGCGTTAAAGCGCCATCGATGCGAGGTGTTGTTGTGCTTTAGCGCGCCTCGCCTGCCGCCCACAGCGCGCGCTCCTCGGCGAGCCAGCGACAATGCGCTTGCAGGCGCTCAATGCGGGCGAGATCGGCGGCGGGATCGAGCGCGGCTTCCGCGCACCAGGCAGCCATCATGCGCTCCTGGCTTTCAAGCCACGCCGCCATGCTTCCCACCGCGATCGTCATGCACATGCTGGACAGCTCCTTGGACCGATGTTGGAGCTTAGATGTAATGCGAATGCTTCGCAATAGCAACTAAGCGCTCTTCTGCGCTTTGAGGTCAATGAGCGCTGCGTCGGCGGCCTGCGGCCACATGGAAAAATGCGTATGCACACACCGCCAGGGCGCGGTGTCCGCAGCCCGCGTGAGCACCACCGTGCAGCGTCCGGTGCGCGGCCGCGGCGCGCCGTGCGCGTCCATCCCGCGCGAAGTCCAGGGCGCGTGCGCCAGCGCCATCAGCCCATCCGGCGAGACCCGAATTTCGAGTTCTCTCAGATCGAAGGCAAAGCCATCGGTGCGCGGCCACACCACGCTCCATTGCCGATTGACCAGATCATCGAGCGAGTGCGTGCGTTCGGTCACGGTGCCGAACCCGGACGCGCCCTCATCGAACAACGCCCTGCCCGCTCTGAAGTCGCGCGCGCAGATCGCGCGTTCCCAAGCTATGAGCCAGTCCTTGACGCTGTCGCGCACGTAAGACCTCCCTAGAGCCCGCGCCGCGGACCGATCAGGCGCGCGCGCTGCCTGCCGGCGACGAGCGCCTGGAACGCGTGCGCCAATTTCTGCTTGACCCGCGCAACGGTTTCACGACGCGCGGCGTGGGTTTCCGTCAACAGCGGATGGCGCGGATTGGTGTTGATCTCGAACACATGCAGGCCCCCGTCGGCGCGAACCCCGAAATCGACGCGGCCGTACTCGATGCCGGCGATGTCGAACACCTTGGCGATGACATCCTTATGCGGCTCGTCTTCGACAAAAGCGCGTTCGGCCGCCACGAGTTCGGGGCGGCTTTCCAGCAGCGCCGGCGAAGCCGCTTTGACGAACCAGTGATCGTTGACGAAGCGATGCCCCGCGATCAACGCATCGCCGACGCGGAAATAGCTGTGCTTGACGTGGTGGCCGTGCGCATCGCGCACGGCCTCGTATTCAACGGCGATCTTGCCGTAGAGGGTTTCACCGTTGCTGCGCATTTCCGCGAGCCTCGCAGCCAAGTCGTCGGGCGTCTGCAGCAACACCGGTTCGCCGCCGCGATCGATATGACCGTTCTCGTAGCGAATGAAGCAGGGAAAGCGGATGCGTTCGATGGCGCCGGGCTCGTCGAGGCGAACGACATCGGCGCGGTTTACGCCGGCATGCAGCAGCGCCTTCATCAGCGGATAGCGGCGAAGTGCTGCCGGCGGCGTGTTCAGCAATCGCGGCGGATGGGCCTCGTGCGCCCAGCTGCGGGCAAGCGCTCCGATGCGATCCTCCTGCTCGGGGCCCATGCGCTCCACATCGCAAAAGACCACGGCCGTGGCGGCGCCGGCGGCGCCGTGCATTTGGGTGTAAAGCAGCCCGCGCATGGACGGCGCGCCGGGGACATTCCAGAGCCCCTCAAGCGTGCGCGCGGGCCGCAGCGCCGTCAGGAACACGACATCGGCGCCGCGCGGGGCCCAGGTCGGAATAGTGATTTTTGCCCGCCAGACACGCGCGCCGGATGCGCCAAGCGGCCAGCTGCGATTCGACGCCGGCGGCCCTCCGCCCCTGTTAGTAACCCGCGGCGCTGCCGTCCTTGCGCATTTCCGTAGCCGCTTCATAGACGCCGTCGGGGTGGCGCATAATCGCCTGGTACCCGCCAAAACTGCCGTCCGCCGGCATCAACCGATGGCCGAGCCGGCCGAGCTCTGCCCGCACGTCCGGCAGCACGCCGTTCTCCAGCGCCACGAAGCCAGCACCGTCGGGCGCGAGCGGCGCCTCGCCGGTCGGCTCGACGCCACCGTAGAAGCGGTAACGCGCAGCGTCGCCGGCAGCCTGCAGGTCGAGGTCGTAATCGATCAGGTTGACGATGATCTGGACATGGCCCTGGGGCTGCATGTCGCCGCCCATCACACCAAACGCCAGCCATGGCTCGCCATCCTTGAGCGCGAACGCGGGGATGATGGTCTGGAACGGGCGTACGCCGGGGCGATACTGATTGGGCCCGCGCGCAAGCGAAAACAGCGCGCCGCGATCCTGCAGCATGAAGCCCAGCCCGTCAGGCACGAGCCCTGAGCCCATCCCGCGATAGTTGGACTGGATCAGCGACACCATCATGCCGTTCGCATCGGCGGTGGTCAGGTAGGTGGTGTCGCCGTCGATGCGCAGCGCCGCGTGCGGCGGCGGCGCCATCGCCTGCTCCATGCTGATCATCGCGCGCCGCCGCTCGGTGTAGTCGTCGCTCAGCAGGCGGCGCACGTCGAAACCGGTCACCGCCGGATCACCGTAGAAGCGCGCGCGGTCGGCGAACGCCAGTCTGGTCGCCTCGATCTGCACGTGCAGCGAAGCGGCCGAGAGGAAACCCATCCCGCGCAGGTCGAAGCCCTCCAGAATGCGCAGAGTCTGCAGCGCCACCACGCCCTGGCTGTTGGGCGGCAGCTCGCATACGTCGACGCTGCGATACGGCGCGCACACGGGCTCGATCCATTCGCCGCGATGGCGCGCGAGATCCTCGTAGCGCAGCGGTCCGCCGATGCGGCGCATGTACGTGTCGATGGTGCGCGCGATATCGCCCTCATAGAAGCCGGCGCGGCCTTCGCGGGCCAGGGTTTCGTAAGTTCGAGCCAGCGCGGCGTTGCGAAAAATGCCGTGTCCGTCGGGCATGGGCGACGCGTCCGGCGCGCATACCGGCGCCGACGCGCCTTCGGGCGGAGCGGCGATATCGGGGCCGGCGTGGGGTGCGTTGCACCAATAGAGCGCGCGCGCATTGGCGATCTCTTCGAGGCGGCCGGCCGCGAATTCGAGTTCGAGCCGCCGGCGATTGTTGTTCCAGTACATGGCGATGGTCTGCGGGATCGGCGCGCCTTCGCGCGCATAGGTGATCGCCGGCGCCAGCAGTTCGGCCATCGGCGTGCGCCCGAAGCGCTCGTGCAGCGCAAACCAGCCATCCACCGCGCCCGGCACGGAAACGCTGAGCGAACCGAAATTCGGGATGATGTCGGGCGTGCCTTCGGGCTGCTCGGGCGGACGCAGTCGGGCCGCTTCGCGCCGCAGCCGCGATAGCGTCAGTCCGCGCGGGCTGCGCCCGGAGCCGTTGTAGCCATAGAGCTGGCGGGTCTCGGGGTCCCAGACGATGACGAAAATATCGCCGCCAATCCCGTTGCCGGTTGGCTCGACCAGACCCAGCATGGCGTTGGCGGCGATTGCCGCGTCGATGGCGGTGCCGCCGTCGCGCATCACGTCGATCGCGGTTTGGGTGGCCAGCGGGTGCGCGGTCGCGGCCGCGCCGTGCGGCGCGATCACCGGCGAGCGGGTGGCGAAGCTTTCCCCGGAGACGCGCTCACCGCGCCCGAACATCGGGTCGCGCTCCGGCGCCTCATTCGCCGCAGCCGGCGGTGGGGCCTGCGCCTGCGCGGCGGACGCAGCCAACGAGACGACGGCGGCGCCCGCGAGCGCGCGCCAGACTGCAAGGTTCATGAGCGGCTCCCGCGCTACCTGCTTCCACTCAATCAGGCGCGACGCCCCACAGCAACGGCATGCGCGCATCCCGTGCGCGCCCTTCTCCGGCTGGTCGGATGTAGCGGTAACGTGATCGGCCTAGGCCAGTTCAGCCCGCGCTGTTGCAAAGCTCGCGGCCCTCGTAGCGCTCGGCCACCGCCACGCACTGCATCGACAATCGCCATGGGCCCTCATCGGCGCGGACCGGGCCCAGCCAATCGGTCAGCGTCGTGGTGTTCCAGAGATCGAAGGTAAGCCGCTGCGGACGGCTGGGCAGCGGCAATGCCTCGCCCAATTCCTCGTGCACCAACTCGCCATCGACGAACCAGCGCAGGCGCTTGGGCGCCCACTCGAATGCGTAGGTGTGCGCACCATCGGCGGCGTCGAAGCCGAGCGGCACTACGACAGTGTGGCTGCGCCCGCCGCTCCAGTAGCTGGCGCGCATGGCCGTGGTATCGCGGCCCAGAATCTCGATGTCGATCTCGTCCCATGTGCTTTCATCGCCTTCGCGCCCGAAGGTGAAGAAGCCGGTGACCAGGCCGGAGCCGCGCGGCGCCTGCATGCGCGCTTCGAAATACCCGTAACGATAGTAGTCCTCAGAGATCAGCTCGCCGGAGCTGTAGCGCTTCTGATTGCCGTTAATGGCGTACGAAATCGCCTGCCGCCACGTCGCCGGCGTGATCTGGCGCAGACGTTCGGGGACGAATGCGCCGAGGTCGAGCTTCCGCGCGAGCGTGATCTGCACCCCTTCCCCACGCGTCGACACATTCTCGGCGCGCCAGTCGTTCGCCATCCAGTCACCCGAGGACCAGCCGTCGGCCACCACCCAGCGGTCGCGGTCGATGCGCTCGAAGCGATCTACGAAAGGGGCGCCGTGCGCGGCCTGCTCGGCCGCTGCGGGCGCGGCGGCGAAAAAGGGCAGCGCCGCTGGCAGGACGCAGGCAACGCGAATCAAATGCATGCGTCAAAAATCGCACGCCTCTCAGGTGAGTCGCCATTGCACAAAATAAAGCGGCCGCGGAGGAAGCCCCGCGGCCGAGGTACTCTGGGAGGGGGGCGCGCCAGCCGCGTCGAAACGGCGCGGCTGGCGCGTTTGGTGTGTCAGTAGCGGGCGCGCAGGGTGACGCCATAGGTGCGCGGATCGCCCAGGAAGGCGCCTTGCGTGGGTCCCGCCGTGCCTTGCTGCAGCGGCACGTCGAACATGATCTGCGCGTATTCCTCGTCAAATAGGTTGCGCGCCCACAATTCCAGCGACCAGCTCTCGTCCGGCGCGCCGATGCCGACGCGGCCGTTCACCAGCGTGTAGGACGGTTGCACCTTGGATGGCCGCAGGTCCGAACCGGTGTTCTGGTCGTCGACCCAGCGCGCGTCGACATAGGCCAAGCCCACCAGTGAACCGTTGAACAGCGGCCGCTCATAGGTGACGGCGGTGGTCGCAGTCCATTCCGGCGAATTGGTGAGCTGCGAATTGGGCAGCCTCGCCAGCGTCAGGTCGCCGGTGATCGGATTACGGTTGTCGGCCACCCAGCCAGTGTCCTCGCCGTAACGTGCATCGACATAGGCCAACCCGCCCATGATCGACAGCCCATCAATAGGCGTGCTCCATGCAAGGTCGAGTTCGGCCCCTTCGGAGGTCACTTCCGGCACCGTGGTCACCACGAACTGGATGCCGTTGAAGGTGTTGAGCTGAAAGTTCTCGTACTCGTTGCTGAAGACGGCGAGATTCAGCGTCAGGGCGCGATTGAACCAATCGGTCTTCACCCCGATTTCGTACGCGTCGACCAGTTCGGCGTCGAATGCGGAATCCGGATCGCCGCCAAGATAGGTGAAGTCGAAGTTGCGGTCGAAGTTGAAGCCGCCGCCCTTATAGCCGCGCGAGAACGAACCATACGCGGAGATGTTCTCCGTGAACTCGTGGCGCAGCGACACCACGCCTGACCATTCGTCTTCGGCGCGCTGCTGGTCGTAGCCGATGGCGTCGAGATCGTTGCGCAGCCATGGCACGCAATAGCCGGAACGCAGCGCGCCCACGATCAGCCGCTGGGTGGCGTTGGCGGGCTGCGACAGCGGGTTGCAGTTGCCGAAGGCGCCGACGCCGAAGCCGGTCGCGGTGGCCTGACGCAGCGAGGTGACGTCGAAGAAGGTGGTGAAGTCGGCGCGCAATTCCTTGTCTTCGGTGGTGAAGCGCACGCCGACCGTGAGGTCGGTCCGATCGGTCAGCGCGAAGATGTTGTGCGAGAACGCGGCGAACGACTCGCCGGTTTGCTCGAAGTGGTCAGCGGAACCGGAATCGGTCGGCACCGCTGCGAGCGCATTATAGAGCGACGACAGCGAGCCGCCGGTAGGCGCGACGCCAAGGCCGGGCGCGACCGTACCGCCCGAGATGAGGCTGTCGAGACCGGCGAAATAGGTCCCGTACTGCGCCCCGGTGCGAAACGAGAAGTCGCGTTCGATTTGTTCGTCGGAGATGAAGAAGCCGACCAGCCAGTCGAGCCGCCCGGCCTCGCCCGCCAGTCGAAACTCTTGCGTAAACACGCGATACTCGGTTCGGTTCAGGTCGCCTTGGGGCACATAAACCAGATCGGCTTGCGAGTAGTCGGAATCGCTGCCGCCGCCCGAACTCCAGTTCCGGTACGCCGTGATCGACGTCAGGGTGACGCCGCCGATGTCCCAATTGAGTTGGCCGGAAACGCCGTAGTCTTCGAGCCCTGCGGGGTATTGCGCGTTGGTGAAGCCAGTGCGGGCGCCGATGTCGCCATCGCCCTGGGCGCCGAGCGGCGTGGCGAGGCTAACATTGGGGCCGTAGCCGCCGAGGTTGGCGACCCATTGCTGGCGGCCGAAGCCGTACGGAATCGGCGCGCTTTCCACGCCGAGCGAGTTCAGGTTGGTGACCGGGCTGCCGTTCAGCAATTCGGGATCGTAGATCTGCGCCGCGCAGCATTCCTCGTCGCGCTCGGAATAGTCGGCGATGAGGCGGAAGTCCGCGTCGGGGCCCATTTGCCACAGCATTTGGCCGCGCAGCGTGTAGGTGCCGCGCGAGTTGGACTCGTCCTGGGCGGCATTGAGCCGCGTGGGGCCAAGCAGCGGGTTGGAGCCGTCCGGGTTCAGATCGAGGAAGCCGTCGCGCTCGCCATAGGCGGCGAAGAAGTGCAGACCCACCACGTCTTCCACCAGCGGCACGTTCAGGCTGCCCGCCACCCGCGATTCGTTGAAATCGCCGTACGTGGCCTCGCCCGAGGCGGCAAAGCCGCTGAGGTCGGGCCGGCGCGTCGAGATAGTGATGAGGCCGGCCGAAGTATTGCGGCCGAACAGCGTGCCCTGCGGACCGCGCAGCACTTCGATCTGTTGCACGTCGCCGAGATCGCCCAGCGCCACGCCGTTGCGGGCGCGGTAGACGCCGTCGATGAAGATGCCGACCGCGGATTCAAGACCGGGGTTGGAGCCTTGCGTGCCGACCCCGCGCAAGCGCGCGGTCGCCGAGGCTTCGCTTTCCGACACGTTGAACTGCAGCGCTGGCGCGACGGAGGTCAGATCCTGCACGTCGCGGATGCCTGAATTCTCGATCATCTCGGCAGTCACCGGGGTCACCGCGATCGGGACCTCTTGCAGAGATGTCGACCGTTGCGTGGCGGTGACGACGATCTCGTCTTCGGTTTGCGCCAAGACCGGCGTCGACAGGGCGAAGCCGCTGACGCCCAATGCCAAAGTGACAGCCGCACGGATTCCCGTACGGGGTTTTTCCCGCTGTTCCATCTGTTCCTCCCGCTAAGGCCCCGCGTTCTTCGCCGCGTAGGCGCACTCGATTAGTGCATCCACGTACACTAGTGTATGGAGGGTAAACTGGCTTTCCTTGCTGTCCAGTTTAATCGCAAAGGCGACACGGACATGCCAGAATTTGTTGCACCCGTGCATCAGGTGGCGCTTTCCGTTCCGGCGCCATGGGCATTGGGCGCAGGAGAAGCAATGGCCACCAAGCCGGCGCCCGCCGCCAATCTCGATGCCGAGGCCTGGGTTGAAGCCGCCTTCGACGCCTTGGCCGAAGGCGGCATCGACGCCGTGCGCGTCGAACCGCTAGCCAAGCGGCTGGGCGTCACCCGCGGCAGCTTCTACTGGCATTTCAAGGATCGCGACGCCTTGCACCAGGCGATGCTGAAGAGCTGGCGCGAGCGCGCCACCTATCAGCTGTTGAACCGCATCGAGCGTGCTTCCGAGCCCGCCGAGCAGCGGCTGCGGCGGCTGCTGGCGCTCCCCTATTCGAGCCCGCGCTCGGCCCGCGGGGCCGCCATTGAGCTGGCGATCCGGTTGTGGTCGCGCCGCGACCGCAACGCCGCCAAGGCGGTGCGCCATATCGATCGCGTGCGGCTGGAGTATTTCGCCAAGCTGCTGCAAGAACATGGACGCGCCCCTGAGGAGGCTCAGCGTCGCGCCTTCCTGTTCTACGCCGCGCTCATGGCCGAGGCGTTCATCGACACCGACGGCGATACCGACGCCCACGGCGACCTAGCCGCGCTGCTCCTGGGCCCGTGAGCGCTGGCGGTTTGCGGTAGAAGTAGCGGGTAAAGCCGCGCCGCTCAGCGCAGCTTTTCGACCTGGGCGTACTCGAGATCGACCGGGGTTTCGCGGCCGAAGATCATCACCGCCACTTTGAGGCGCCCGCGCTCTTCGTCGACTTCCGAAACCATGCCTTCGAAGCTCTGGAACGGGCCGTCCGACACCCGCACCCGCTCGCCGGTCTCGAAATGGATGAGCGGCTTGGGCTTGGCTGCGCCCACCTCGGCAACGCGGCCCAGGATGCGCTCGACTTCCTTGTCGGTCACCGGCTGCGGCTTGTTCTGCTGGCCCAGGAAGCCGGTCACCTTCGGTGTGTTGCGCACCAGGTGGTAGGCCTCGTCGGTCAATTCCATCTTCACCAGCACATAGCCGGGGAAGTGGCGGTGCTGGCGCACCTTCTTGGCCCCGCGCACCACCTCGGTGACCTCTTCGGTTGGCACCTGGATGTCCTCGAACTGATCCTGCAAACCCTGTCGCTGGGCCTGGTCGCGGATCGCTTCAGCCACCTTCTGCTCAAAATTCGAATAGGCGTGCA
>CAZNTI010000024.1:0-13053 GCA_964575885.1 uncultured Terricaulis sp. | reverse complement strand
CTGGTGGGTTGGCCAAACTATGAAGGCCACCGGCGGCAAGGCCAACCCGGCGGTGGTCAACGAGATACTGAAGAAGAAGCTCGGGGTCTGAAATGGCCGAGACGCGACGGCGCACGACCCGCGCTGAACTCGTCGCCTTCTACGCTTCCGCGAAACCGGGCTGGTGGCATTTCGACAACTTCCCGCTGGCGGACAATCCGCGCTTTAACGCGGTTGACTGGAACAGCTTCGACGATGAAGGGTATCTGCGCCTGACCCGCGCTCAGCAGATCCTGAACAGCGTGGCGCTCCTGCAACAGCAGGTGTTTCAGAACGGCGTCTTTGGGGTGCTTGGGTTCGGCAAGCACACGTCGCACCTGCGCGCGGCGATCGCCGAGTTTGGCTGGCCGGAGCTCAGCCGGTGCTTCGACGCGCTATTCGTTGACGCCTTCGGCGAACTTGAGCCGGCACACTGGATGCGTGCCGAACACCACCTCAAAGACTTTTTTGAGGATGTGGCGGGGTTTTCGAAGGGGCTGGCGTTCGACGATTGGTTCAGCGGCGAAGTCGAGCGCGGCGAGCTTGCGCGTGCGATCTTGGAGTATTGCCGCGCCCACGAGAGCGTCTTGTTCGAGATCGTCGAGTGAGCTCCAAACGGGTGCGCCTCTTCTCCTACGGAACCCTTCAGCTGGAAAGCGTGCAGCGTGCGCAGTTCGGGCGCCTGCTCGAAGGCGCGGCGGATGCGCTGGTCGGGTTCAGGCGGGAAATGGTGGAGATCACCGACCCAGACGTGCTGGCCAAGAGCGGCGAGCGCTTTCATCCCATCGTGATCCGCAGCAGCGACCATGCCGATCGTGTGCCGGGTATGGTGTTCGATATCACGCCGCACGAGCTCGCGCAGGCTGACGCCTACGAAGTTGACGACTACGAACGCATCGAGGCCGAACTGGCGTCCGGTCTCATGGCTTGGGTCTACGTGAAAAGGGTTTAGCGCGCTCGCGCCGTCAGCGGGGTATAGCGCGCGACATGGCTTGCGGCCCCGATCAGCGCCGGCGCGTCTTCCAACTCAGCGCGCAAGTGCGCCTCGTAGGCGCCGGCGTGCAAAGACGCGACCCGATCGCCGCCCGGCAGGAACGCCTGCATCATAACGCACATCCAAATGTACAAAAGCATGACCGGATCCCCATCCTGCCTGAGCGCCGACATTCGTTCAGTTTGGTTGCCCAGCCGTTAATCGAAAAATCGCCCCGGAGGCGGGGGAGGCCTCCGGGGCGATTTGGCGTAATGTCCGGCTTAGCGGGGGAGGGTTAGTTGCCGGACAGAATCACGCCGAGGATGACGCCGGTGGCGATGCCGACCAGCAGATATTCTTCACGGTCGTCGTCATAGACGTAGTGATAGCCCCGCGGCGGCGGGCGCAGGCGATTGTAGCGCCAATCCACCTCACGATAGCGATCGCGGTAATACCGCGGCAGGCGGTCGCCGCGCCGCCAGGCGCGGTAGTCATAGTGCACGTGATCGCGCCAATGGTTCGGGGCCGGCCCGTAGTACCAGCGGCCATCGTACCAGTAGCCGTTGTGGCGGCGCCGGTCCCAGTGGCGGCGATCGCGACGGTCGTCGTGATAGCCGCGACGGTCGTCGCCGCGATCATCGCGGTAGTCGCGACCTCGGCCGCGGTCGTCGTAATCGCGACCGCGGCCGCGATCATGATGGTCTCGATCACGGTATTCACGGTCGCGATTTTGCGCGGCGGCCTCGCCGGCAAGCGCGAGCGGCGCGGTGAAGGCCGCCGTCGCCAACGCCGCCATAAGCAAGCGTTTCATTCTACTGCTCTCCTTCCTGGTCCCTCGTCTTCTCTGAACTGCTCCGTTCGGAGAAAGGTCCCTTGAGCGGCAGATGTTGCATCCGCTGCCCTGAACCTTAACTGAATCGATAGCGCCCTGGCGCCGGCGCGCCGGCGGCGCCATTTCATTCAGGCAGAGTTCATCTTGGAGGGGCGGGCATGGCAGAGCCAATCGAGCTGTATTTCTGGTCAACGCCCAATGGGTGGAAAATCGCCATCGCGCTTGAGGAAATGGCGCTGCCCTACGTGTTGCGCGCGGTGGATATCGGCAAAGGGGAGCAGTTCTCGCCGGCTTTCATGGCGATTTCGCCGAACAACCGGATGCCGGCGATTGTGGATCACGACGGTCCGGGCGGCGCGCCGATCTCGGTGTTCGAGTCCGGCGCCATCCTGCTCTATCTCGGGCGCAAGAGCGGGCGGTTCTATCCCCAGGATGAGCGGGCCCGCACCGAGGTGGAGCAATGGCTGATGTGGCAGATGGCCGGGCTCGGACCGATGGCCGGCCAGGCGAGCCATTTTGTCAACTATGCGCCGAAGCTCGTCGATGACCCGTCCCGAATTGAATACGGACGCGTGCGCTATGTTAACGAACTTAACCGTCTGTGCGGGGTGATCGAGCGCAGGCTGGCGGACCGCGCGTTTCTGGCTGGGGAGTATTCCATCGCCGACATGGCGGCATGGCCATGGGCGCGGATCGCCGACAAACTTGGCCAAGACCTCGCCGATTTTCCGAAGTTGAAGGACTGGATTGAGCGTATCGGTGCGCGTCCGGCGGTTGTGCGCGCCATGGAAGCTGGCAAGGCGCTACGCCGATCCCAAGAGCAATTGAGTCCTCAGGAGCTTGCCGAACAAGCCCGCAACCTGTTCGGCCAGACCGCCGCTTCGGTCGCCGATGCGCAAACAAAACAAAGCTGACGGCGCTTAAGATTATCGCAATTAAAGCATGCAATTAATTCCGCCTCGACGGCGCGAAAAATGCACGTCGGTGGGGTGGAGCGGACACGGGAAAGCCGGCCGTTCCTGAACGGAACAAGGGAGCGGCCACGATATGGCGTTTACAGATTCTGAAATCGCTGCGGCGCATGAGGCTGTGCGGCAGGGCGGCGACAGCGAAAACCTGTACAAACTGGGCTTGATCTATTCAACCGGCCAAGGCGGCGCGATCGACCTTGTGCAGGCGCATATGTGGTTCAATCTGGCCGCCTCGCGCGGCTCGGATGTGGCCAAAGAATGCCGCCGTGAGCTGGCCGATCAGATGTCCAAAGACGAGATCGCCCAAGCCCAGCGCGCCGCGCGCGAGTGGCTGAGCGTCAAGCACCACTAAGGCCTACGGATCGCCGCGCGCGCCGACACCCAGGCGGTGCGGCCAAGGATTTCCAGGTCCAGCCACAGCGACGCGCGCGCAACGTACTCGAGGTCGAGCTTGAGCCGGCGGCGCAGCGCTGCGGGGCTCTCCACTGGCCCGCGCGCGCCACGGATTTGCGCCCAGCCAGTCATCCCCGGCTTAACGCGATGGCGGTGGGCGTATTCGGCCACGATCTCGTGCAAGTCCCATTCATCGACACGCATATCCACCGCGTGTGGGCGTGGACCGACGAGGCTCATGTCGCCGGCCAGCACGTTATAGAGCTGCGGCAGTTCGTCGAGGCCGGAGCGCCGCAAGAAACCGCCGATGGCGGTCAGCGCGCCGTCCGCCCTCAGGGTTCGGAATTTGACCAGGGTAAAGACCCGATTGTTGAAACCGAGCCGGCGCTGACGAAAGAGCGCGGCGCCGCCGTCGGTGCGGATCGCGCAGGCGATCAGCAGCATCGGCGCCGCCAGCACCACCGTCAGAGCGGCCCCAAGCAATAGATCCTGCATGCGTTTGGCGATCGGGCTCTGCAGGCTGGGCGCCCGCCCGGCGAGGCACGCGGTCGCCTTGCCGGCAAAGCGGTCGACGCTGGGTCCGCGCACGCTTTGCACATCCTGATCGAGGAGCAGATCGATGCGATGCGGGAGCCGGCTCAAGCGCTCAAGCAGCGCACGCACGCGGGCTTCCGCCTGAGGCGGAATGGCGATCACCAGGCGGTCGATGTCGGCCAGGCCAGGCCAAGCCAGCAACCTCTCGAGCCCGCCTCCAACGGGTGCGCCGGCGACCTCTTCCGGTGCGCGCGCGAGGCGGTCGTCGGCGACCGCCACCACATGGGCGTCGCCGGATTTCTGCAGACGCAGTGCGAGCCGGCGTGCGGCTTCCGTGGCGCCGATGAGCACGATGCGCTCGGCGAAGACGCCGTTGCGATGTGCAGCGCCGATCCAAACCGCAAACGCTGCGTGCAGCCCCGCCAGCAGCAGCGCCGCGCCCGGCACCACGGCGGCCAGCGCACCGGCGCTGCGTGCGTCGGGGGAGACGAGATTGGCCACCAGAAGTCCTAGGATCGCGCCCAGCGCCAGAGCGCCGGTGGCGTGGTCCGGGCGCACGCGCGCGGGCGCCAGCCGGTAGGCGCCGGCGAGCCAAAGCCCAATTTTGAGCGCCATGGCAGGCCCCACGAAAGCGGCGGCTTCAGCCAGCGCTAGCGCGCTGAGCGAAGCGCCCGCGCCCCAGAGAGCGGCGCATTCGGCCGCCGCCAGTACGATCAGCCAGTCGAGCGCCTGTAGCAGCCGCATCGGCAAGGCGCGCGGCAGCCGCAGCGCCCCCTGCGCCAGAGTAGGGAACGCGCGCGCCGGCCCGACGTCGTTGGCCGGCGTTGGCGCGCCAGGCGCGGCTGTTGCTGCGAGGAGTTGGGCAGCGTCCAGGCGCAGGCCGAACAGGCCGAAGGCGCCGGCGGTTTCGGCAAGCCTTGCGGCCTCGCGCCGGATCTTCGAGGGCCGGCCCGGTTTGGCGCGCGGCTGCTCCAAATCGGTGCACGGTCGCGGCAAAGCGGCCTGTGACATGGCGGGTTCAGCCCTCGGAAACGCGGTAACGCCGCCGGCCCGCGCAAGCGGCGCGCCAATTAACGTTGCGCAAGCGTGAAAGCAGGTTGCGGGGAGCGCCCGCCGCGGGCTAATCGTGCGGTCCCGCGCGGAGACGTGGCCGAGTGGCTGAAGGCACTCCCTTGCTAAGGGAGCATACCTTAACCGGGTATCCAGGGTTCGAATCCCTGCGTCTCCGCCAGCGCCTCTCCACTACCTGTCTAAGAAAAAACCGATATTTGCAGGCCTGGCGAGGGCGACGACACGTTCCCCTAAACGATCCTTGGCCGGGCGCGAGCGCCACTTAGTGACCGGCAGGGATATTCTCGACGGCTGCGTTCTGAGGCGTCGGAAAGCGAATTTCGACGATCGAGCCGCCGTCGTTCCGATTGGCGGCGTGACAGGACCCGCCGTGCGCTTCCGCAATCGCCTTCACAACCGAAAGCCCCAACCCGCTGCCGCCGACAGCGCGCGAGCGCGAATCGTCGGCGCGCCAAAAACGATCGAACACGCGCGGGAGGTCTGAAGGCGCAAAGCCCGGACCGCGGTCAAGCACGCGAAGGAATCCCTCGGACCCGTCTTCGCCGGTTTCGATGCGAAGGCGACCGCCGTCGCCAGCGTACCGCATCGCGTTGTCGGCGAGCGCCCCGACAACCTGCTGGATTCGGGCGGCGTCGGCGTAAACGCGCGCCGATCGCAGATCGAGTTCGAGCGTCATGCCGGCCGCCTGGAGATCGGGGCGCATGGACGTCATGACCGCCTCGACCCCGTCGGCGAGATCAAACGTCGACAGGCGAAGGTTGAGAGCGCCGACCGCCGCCAAGCTCAGCACGCGAAGATCCTCAACGACTGCAGAAAGTGCATCCACCTGGCGGATCAGGCTGCCGATTTCATTGGGCCCCGCCCCAAAAACGCCGTCGGCGATGCCCTGCAGGCGTCCGCGCAAAACGGTGAGAGGGGTGCGCAGTTCGTGCGCGATCGCGGCTGAGCTTTCGCGGAGTTCTCGCTCCGCGCGCTCAAGGGCGTCCGCCATCGCGTTGAAGTCTTGAATGAGCTGCACGGTTTCACCGGAGCCGCCCGCGCGCACGGGCGCTCTCGCCTTTAGATCGCCGATGGCGATCGCCCGGGCGGCGTGGGCGACGTCTTCGACCGGGCGGCTGAAACGGGCGGCGATGCCCGCACCAGTCGCGCCGCCGATCAAGGCTGAAATGATGGTGAGCACACCCAGGGCGATGTTTTGCTGGAAATCGAGTTCCGCCTGCAAATCGGCGGATTCGAGCATGAGCGCCTCCAAATCGGCGGGCGCTGGAATCTGTTGTGCTTCGAGTTGGGCGACGGCTCTGCGAGCAGAGGGACTGAGATCGGCGATGATGCGGGTCGCTTGAAAGGCGCCAAACGCAGTCAGGCCTCCGTAACCGATCGCCACTGTCAGCGTGACCGCGGCAATAACGACTGTGACAATCTGGGTGCGGAAGCGGAGCAGGCGCAGCGCTTTCATGGCGGCAGCAAACGATAGCCCACGCCGCGTACGCCCTCCAGGCAGCCCGGGACGCCGGCGCTTTCAAGCTTTTTGCGCAATTTGCTGACGTGACTGTCGACAGTGCGTTCCATCGCGGCGCTGTCGTTAGGAAGGCAAGCGTCGAGCAATTGGGCGCGGGTGAACACGCGACGGTCGGCGCCCGCCATGTAGGCCAATATGCGAAATTCCGTCAGCGTCAGATCAAGTGTCTCAGTGCGTTCGCCTTGGCGCACGCGCGCGGTGTGGGCGCTCGGATCTATTTCGATCGCGCCAGCGCGCAATATCCGCCCGTGGCTCAATCCATTTGCGCGACGAAGGACAGCGCGGACCCTCGCGACCACTTCCTGCGGATTGAACGGCTTCACGACGTAGTCGTCAGCCCCGATCTTGAGTGCAGCGAGTTTCTCAAGCTCATCGTCGAGCGCGGTGGCCATGATCACGGGCGTGTCGCCAAGTCGCCGAATCTCCGCCAGCACCTCGACGCCATCGCGTTTGGGAAGTTTGACATCAAGCACCACGATGTCGGGATTGAGCATACGGTGGTGCTGCAGCGCGGTCTCGCCGTCCGCGGCGCGCACGGTTCTAAAGCCCTCTCGTACGAAATAGGCGTCGAGTATCTCGGCGATCTCGGGTTCGTCTTCGACGATTAGGACCAAAGCATTCATGTCGAAAAGCCCCGCCTGCGCCCAGTACATCAAGCCAAGCTGGAGCGCGTCAAGACTGGCGTGCTCCAGGAATGTGGAGGTTGTGTCGAGAGGTCGTCTCTAACCGGTGGATGTGAACGGGCCGCATCTCTCGAAAACCTCAACCATGTCTCCACCGAACGTCGACACGGCGCGGCCACGTCAAGCCCGCTGCCGCTCTGGGATCAACCCCTTGTGGCGCGGACGGAGCAAGCCATGAGAACATTCGCTATCGCAACACTTCTGTCTTTGGCGCTCGCTGGAGCGGCGGCGGCCGACACCGCCGGCCTTCACGGCGTCTGGACCGCCTCGGACGGAAGCGGGGCCGCCCGCATCGCGCCCTGCGCCGATCGCCCGGAGCGTCTATGCGCCACCGTCATCGCGGACACCCCTGAGCCTGGCGCGCCAAGCTCGGTGGGCGCTGTCGTGCTGAGCAATCTGGCGCCGGCCGGCGCCGGCCGGTGGCGCGGACTCTATCACGACGGCGAGCAGACGCTGCCGGTGACGCTTCGCGCCCGCGGTGCGGACCGCATTGAGATGCGGGTCTGCGTCGGGGTGTTCTGCGCATCCGAGCACTACCGCCGAACGGCGCCTTGAAGCGGATCGCATTCAGGGGGAGCGGCTGATCAACGCCGCTGGACAAAGTCTGCCGACACGCACGTCGGCTCACCAAAGATTTGAGGGGATGATCATGAAACAACTTCTGTTGACCACCGCGCTCGCGCTGATCTCGTCGGCGGGCGTCGCAAACGGCCAGACGCCTTCGAACGTCATCATTTTCGGCGACAGTAGCGCCGACCTCGGCACTTTCGGCCCCGACACCCGCCCGACCAATCTCGGTGAGATGTGGGGCGAACGCTTCGCACGCCTCATCGGTCTGACATCGGAGTCCGCTCGGCTGATAACGCCTGCACCGGATGGAAGTTATGACGTCCAGCCTTTGGGCGGGAACAACTACGCCATCAACGGGTCGACGGCGCTGTCTTTCGAGGGCGTGTTCACGCTTCGCGATCAGGTCGACTTCTTCATTGAGGACAACCGCCGGTTTGAGGCCGACGACCTCGTCTTTGTCTGGATCACGCGCAACGATATCACGACTGCAGCGGCCTTTGGACTGGACTATGACCCCCAGGCCTACGCCGACGCGTTTGTAAGCGAGATCGATCGCATGCGTGCGCTCGGTGCGCGCAACATCGTGTCCTTTGGCGCTGAAACTCAGCTGATTTCGCGTCAGTACGCGCTTGATCTTGGCGTGTCCCCCGAAGCGCTCGACGCGCTGCAACAGGCGACCATCGCCTCCGAGGCGGCGCTTTGGCCGCTTTTGGCCGCACGCGACGTCTACATTCTCGACCTTGACCGCTTGGCCGAAGACGTCCGCGCCAACCCAGGCAAGTACGGATTCCAATTCACGACCGACAGCTATCAAGGTCGGGGCGACCCCGCCCCGCTTCCATCTCAAGCCTATCCTAACGACGGAAACGTCTTCACCTTGGACGGGCACTACACCTCCACCATGCAGGCCGTTGTCGCAGACTTCGCGCTGGCCCAACTGCGCGCGCGCGATCAATATGCGAGCGTCTTTTCCGTGATCGGGGGAGACTTCAGCGTCGGCCATGCCAATGCGGCGTCTAACGCCGCGACCGGCAGGCGCTTGCACGAAGGTCGGGCCGGCGGCTGGCGCCTGTTCGCGGGGCCTAGTTTTGAGGCCGCGCGGCTGGACAGCGCTGGCGGATTGGACCCGCGGTTCGAGGATAGCGGCTACGCGCTGTTGCTTGGCGCCGACGGCATGGCCGCCGACGATCTGCTGTTGGGCGTGCAGTTTGCTGTGGATCAGCGCGACGGCAGCTTCGCTGGAAACACCGGCGATGTGGAGCGCACGAGCGCGCTGTTGTCGGTTTACGCCTCAGCCGGGCTAACCGAATCCTTCAGCCTGGAGGCCGTCGCCAGCGTGGGCGTTGTCGGTGTCGATCGCTTCGAGCGCCGCGCCACGCTGGGCGATACGGCCCAGGAGCGTGCAAGCGGCGACACCGAGGGCTCGTTCCTCGCCGCCCGCATTGGCGGGCGCTACGGCGTGCAGATGGGCGAATGGGGCTTCGACCTGGGCGCTGGGCTCTCACTCGAGCGCACCAAGCTGAACGGCTTCCAGGAGCAGCCAGGCGTGCTGGCGCTGACTTACGGCGACGCCGAGTTGGATGCGATCCGTGGCGATGTCGGCGCCACTCTGCGCCATGGCGGACCTGAAGCGAGGCTCTCGCCGCATGTGTCGGTGGGTTATCAGTTCGACTTCAGCGATGATGAACTGAACCTCGATGTCGGCCCGAACGCTGAGACCCTGGCTACCTATTGGACCGAGCGTCCAAATCTCGAAGGCGCTTCAATTGAAGTCGGTGCGACTTATCGGCATGAGTCTGGCGGCCGCTTGATCGGGCGGCTGTTTCTCAACGAGACTGCCGACGGCGACGAAGCAACAGGGCTCCAGATCGCTTTTACGCGATCGTTTTGAACCAGAGGAGACGGCCATGACTGCTTCCCGCAGAGAGTTCGCACTGAGCCTCGCGGCGCTCCCCGCCGCGTTTGCAATCACCGGCGTTCATGGGTCGGCAAGTGCCGCCGAATTGCGAGCCGCTGTGGGGGAGGAGCGCCGCCGCCGCGGGCTCCCCGCTCTCGCCGTGCTCGTGGGACGTCAGGGAACGCTGCTTGAGCAAACCGCCGTCGGCCTGCGTGCCCGCGACGCCGACGCGAATGTGTCCGATCAAGATCGTTGGCACATTGGCTCATGCGCCAAAGCCATGACGGCCACGCTCATCGCGCGCTTTGTCGAGCGCGGCTCGCTCCATTGGGACTCAACGCTTGTCGAATTGCTTCCAGAGTTTGCTGCGGGCATGGATTCCGCCGCCGGGCGTATCACGCTCTATCAATTGCTGACGATGACGGCGGGGCTGCCCGCCAACCCAACCGACATTGCCGGCGACGACGGTCTCGTCGGCGGGGTGCGCTTGGTGGTCTCTGGCAACGACTACTTAATCGGGCGGTTGCGATCGATAGAGGCCCTCGCCGGCAATGACCTCGAGCGCCGGCGGATCGTCGCCGAGCGTATCTTGGCCGATCCCCCGCGCTGGGCGCCGGGCTCGCGCTTCGGCTATTCAAACACCGCCTACGTCATTCTAGGCGCGATCGCGGAGGCGGCGGGCGGCGCGCCGTATGAACAACTGATCGCGGATGAGGTTTTTCAGCCGCTGCAGATTGGCGGATTCGGCTTCGGCGCCCCTGGAAGCGACGATTTGCTTGATCAGCCCCGCGGGCACGAAGCGCGGCGCAACGGTGCGCCGGTGTCGCCCCACAGCGTGGACGCCGATCTTCCCTCATTCCTGCGCCCCGCGGGCGGCATCCACATCACGCTCGCGGACTGGTCGCGGTTCGTGTTCGATCATTTGAGCGGCGAAAACGGCGAGGGCGCCTTGCTTGCAAGGGACACCTACATGCGCTTGCACGCGCCCGCGCCGGGTAGCGACCAGCCCTACGCGTGCGGTTGGGGCGCCCCGATGCGCAGGGGACGCCGGGCCCTCACACATCTGGGCAACAACACGCTGTGGACCGCAGGTGTGAGCGCCTACCCAGACACGGGGTATGTCATCCTTCAGGTTTCCAATGACGGGCGGGCCTCGCAGGCGCAGAGCGCATTCGAGAGCGTTGAAGAGGAGCTAGCCCAGACTTATCCAGACATGTAGTCCGAGCTTACTCATGCGGGGTTATTTGCCCGCCTTGAGACATTTGGTTTTGAACGCTTGCGCGCGGGGTCGGATGAGTATCGCAGTTTTGATTATGCGCGCCGCATTCGCCCTGGTTGCGCTTGTGGTCGCGCTTTTCGCGGCTGGGGCCGTAACGGTGGCGCTGCTGCAGTTTCGTCCCCCGCAAGATAGGCTGAGCTTTTCGGCTTCACCGCCGTCTGCGGTATCGGACAATCTCGGGTGGCGCGCGGTAGGCGGCGATCCGGGCCAAACGCGCTTTTCCCCGCTGGCGCAGATCACGCCAGAGAACGTCGGGCTCCTGCAGGAAGCGTGGCGATACTCGACCGGCGAGGTGCGCCGGCGCGGCCCGGCGATTTCGCGAAGCAAATTTCAGGCGACCCCGATCCTCGTCGCGGAAAACCTGATCTTTTGCACGCCGTTCAATCGCGCGATCGCCCTTGACCCTGAGACCGGCGCCGAGCGCTGGGTATTTGACGCGGAGATCGACGTCACCCGTCCGCCGGCGAACGACTTCAACTGCCGTGGACTTGCACATTGGCGCGATCCGTCGCCGCCGCGTCCGGACGCGCCCTGCGTCGACCGGGTATACATGGCCACGAACGATCGTCGGCTTATCGCGCTGGACGCGCGATCAGGGGCGCTCTGCGCGGGCTTTGGGGCCGGCGGTCAAGTTCAGGTCATCGCCGATGAAGGATTGCTATCGCCGGGCGAGGTCCAGATCGTCGCTGCGCCCGCGATCGCTGGCGACGTGGTCATCGTCGGCTCTAGCGTCGCAGACAATTTCCGCGCCGATGCGGCGAACGGATCCGTGCACGCTTTCAACGCGCGAACCGGACGCTTGGTGTGGACGTTCGATCCCACGCCCGGCGCGCAAGGGCGCACCGGCGGCGGCAATGTTTGGAGTTCGATCACGGTCGATGTCGAAAGCGATGTCGTCTATCTGCCAACGAGCAGCCCAAGCCCAGATTTCTATGGCGGCGAGCGGTCGGGAGACCAGAGCTTTACAAACGCGATGGTGGCGGTGCGCGGCGCCACGGGCGAAGTCCTATGGCGCTTTCAGGTCGTGCATCATGATCTCTGGGATTATGATATTCCCGCTGGTCCTTCGCTGTTCACGCTGCGCCGCGGCGATCAGCAGATCCCGGCTTTAGCGTTCGCCACCAAGCAGGGCTTCCTTTTCGTTCTGGATCGGCGCACGGGCGAGCCGCTCTATCCCGTGGTCGAGAGGCCGACGCCCGCTTCGGATATTGAAGGCGAGAGGGCATCACCGACGCAACCCTTCTCGTCCTTGCCGGCCATAGCGCCCCAACATGTTCGCCCAGAAGATGCGTTTGGGCTTACGCCCTTCGACCGCGCGCATTGCGCCCGCGCCTTGCGCGAGCATCGCAACGAGGGTCTGTTCACGCCGCCAAGCCTCGCCGGCGCCGTGCTTGCGCCGACCACTGGGGGCGGCGCAAACTGGGGCGGCGTGGCGATTGATCCGCTGCGAAATCGGCTCATCGTGAACACTAGTCGCGCCGCGGAAATCATTACGCTGATCCCGCGCACTGTGGGGGTAGCGGAGAACGGCGGCCCCGAGGGCGATGCTGCGGTGCTCAACTCACGCTACGGTGTGCGGCGTGCGGTGCTGCTGTCGCCGCTTGGCTTGCCCTGCACCCGCCCTCCGTGGGGCGCTCTCACCGCCATCGATCTCGATACGGGGACGAGGGCTTGGGAAGTTCCGCTCGGCACGACCTCAACCTTGGCGCCGTTTGGCCTAGCCTTGCCGTGGGGTACGCCAAATCTGGGCGGCGCGATGATCACTGGCGGCGGCGTGATCTTTATCGGAGCGGCCATGGACAACCGCGTTCGAGCTTTCTCCGTCGAAACCGGTCAGGAATTGTGGGCCGCCGACTTGCCCGCGGGCGGCCAGGCGTCGCCAATGACGTTCGCCGTCGGCGGTCGTCAATATGTGGTGATCGCGGCCGGCGGGCATTCGGTGCTGGATACGCCAAGAGGAGACGAGCTGGTCGCTTTCGCACTTCGCAACTGATGTGGCGTACAAGATAGAGCCATCGCGCCTGCCGTTCGAGTGCATGGTTGCGGCGCCATTGTTTTTCGCTAAAGGCGATGCATCGTCGGCAAATCAGTACGCCTCCATGGTGGGACCCCGCTGTGACCCGAGTCGCACCCGGATGCATGGCGCGTCCCTACATCTGATGGAACGAGAGGAGTGCTGTGTAATGTCTAATGTACTACGTCTGACCGCTGCGACCATGACCGTTTTCTTCGTTGTCGCCACTGCTGCCCACGCTCAGCAGAGTGCGCCTTCAGGTAATCGGGACATAGCCTCAACTTCGCGTCCGGCGCCGG
>CAZNTI010000023.1:0-13357 GCA_964575885.1 uncultured Terricaulis sp. | reverse complement strand
GTTGCGTTGGTGCGGCGCGCGCCGCCTCGGGCGCGGCCGACTTCGGTGCTGCTGACTTGGCGCCTTGGCCATACAGCGGCGTCGGCTCGGGCGCGCTATTGGCCCCAATCTCGCCGCTCATCGGCGCCAGCGCTGGCGCGACCGCGGACGCGACGGCAGAGAGTTCGGGCGTCGGCGCGGCGTGCGCCGGCGTTGCGGGCGTCGGCGCCGCGGTGGCTGTTTGAATTGGCGGCAGCGGGGCCGCCAGCGGAAGCGCTGCTTGCGCGGTAGATTCCGAAGCGGCCTGAGGTTCCCGCGGCTGGGCGGTCGCGGGCGCGACAGCGACCGTTGCATCGGCTCCCGCCGACGACGCCGGCGGGGTGGCGGTCGCGGCCGGAGCCGGGGCTGCGCCAAGGCTTGTCGGGCGCGCCGTCTCGGCTGCTGCGGGCTGAGCGCTCGCGGGGGCCATACTGGGGAACAGGTGCTGCAAGATATCGCCCGGCGTCGGTAGCGGACGCGCGGCGGGGGCTTGCGGAAGCGTCGCCGGCAGCAGGCCGAGCAAACCGAGTGTCCCGGGCGCGGGAGACGCCGCCGTCTCCGGCTTAGGCGCGGCCTGACTGCAGCGTGCATCGGGGTCGAGCGAGGCCGGCGTGTCGTCGCCAGCCTCGTTGATGTGCGACGCCAAATGCCGCGCGAACGCGCCCGCATCGCTCTCACGCGCCGGACGCCCTCCGTCTCGGGGCGTCGGCGCGGCAATATCAAGTACGGCGTCGGCCGCAAAATCCATGAACCGGTCCCCCAAGGTCCGCCCCGTAGGCGGTCGTTCCGGGAGAGCAAGCGCCGGGCCACCCCGCTAACCATGAAAAGAGCAACAAAAACAATGAGCCTGACCACGCTCGTGGCGCGGCGTTAGGCAATTTGCGCCGGGCGGGCCGGCAGAAGCTGCCGGGCGTTAACTCTGGCCCCGAGCTTGCGAGGCGAAATTCAGCAATGCCTGCCGGCGGCCCCGCGCGTCGGCTGTCGTTAAGGAGAAAAGCTTGTATTGTCAGATGCTTGACGGTAAGGCGCGGGGCTGGCGGCCGATCCTTCGCACGCGGCAAATTCAGCCGGGCGCTGGGTCGTTTTTGCCGGATAACCGTCGATGACGACGCTCAACTCGGTGCTGTTGTCGGGGCTCTCCGGCCTGCGCGCCGCCCAGACCGGGCTGGGCGCCACCTCGAACAATATCGTCAACGCCAACACGCCCGGCTACGTCCGCACCCAGGTGACGCTGTCGCCGCTATCGCAGAATGGGGCCAGCGCCGGCGTCAATGTCGAAGGCGTGCGCCGCGCTGCCGATCGCTTCCTGGCCACCGCCAGCTACATCGCCGAAGCCACCCGCGGCGCCTCCGCGGTGCGCGCCGACATCCTGGAGCGCGCGCAGGCAAGTTTCGGCGATCCCGCCGGGGGCACCTCTATGTTCGCGCTGCTCGACGATTACTGGTCGGCGCTGACCGAACTCGGCGTCGATCCGTCTTCGTCGTTGCGCCGCACCGATGCGGTAAGCGCGCTCGGGACGATGTTCTCGGAAGTGCATCGCATCGGCGACGAGTTGCAGCAGCTGATTGCGGAGGCCGATCAGCGCATCGGCGACGCGGTGTCGGAAGTACAGAGCCTGATCAATCAGATTTCAGACCTCAATAACGAGATTCGCCTCAACAACGGCGTCGGCGCCGACATCACCGGCGCGCAGAACGCGCAATCGGCGCTGATCGACCGGCTCTCCGCGCTGCTTGACATCCGGGTGACGCCGCAGACCGAGGGCGGCGTGCACGTTCGCACCGGCGGCGGCGCCTTGCTCGTGGGGATCGATCCGGCGGAGATTTCTTATACGCCCAACAACGCGCCCTACGCAGCGCATGGAACCATCAGCCTCAATCCCGATCTCGGCACCCAGTCCAACCTCGAGCCATTCCTGCTGGGCGGCGAGATCAAGGGCCTGCTGGATCTGCGCGACCGCGATCTGGTCGGGTTGAGCGAAGCGCTTGGCGGCTTCGCGGCGGCGTTGGGCGATGCCCTCAACGAGGTGCACAATGAGAACACGTCGTGGCCGGCCGCTTCCGGCCTGGTCGGGCGCCAGACCGGTCTGCTCGCCGGCGACGCGCACGGCTTCAGCGGCGCCGCCACCATCGGCATCGTCGATGCGAACGGCGTGCTGCGCCAGCGGCTCAGCATCGATTTCACGGCGCAGACCATAACCGGCGAAGCCCCGATCGGCACGTTCAGCTTCGCGGGCGGCACGATCCAGGCGCTCGAGAACGCGCTCGACGCTGCGCTCAGTGCAGCGACCCCTTCAGGTAGCGCAAGCTTTGACGGCGGCGTTCTGTCGCTCAATATCGGGCAGGGCGGCGGCCTCGTCATCCAACAGGACGAGACCAATCCCAGCGCCCGCGCGGGCCGCGGCTTTTCGCATTTCTTCGGGCTCAACGATCTGGTGTCGCGCGCGACGCCGATGTTCTTCGAAAGCGGCGTCGACGGCGCCGACCTGCATGGCTTCAGCGCCGGCGGCGAGCTCACCTATCGGGTCCGCGACTCGGCCGGACGCTTCGTCGCCGAACGCACACTCACTGTTTCGGGCGCGCTTGCCGGCCCAACCTCGGACTGGGACGATCTCGTCACCGCGCTGAACGCAACCGGATCCGGCTTCGGCGACTTCGGAACCTTCACGCTCAACGCCGCTACAGGCCGGCTGACGTTCGCCCCGCTGCCGCAGTTTCAGGTGGAACTCGTGGCCGATTCCACGCAGCGCGGCGACACCGGCATTGCGTTGTCGGCGCTCAACGGCCTCTCAAACGCGTCGACCGCGGCGCGCGCGGCTGATGTCGGCCTCAACGCCGCGATCGCCGGCGATCCGCTGCGCCTCGCCGTGGGCCGCCCCGATCTCGACGCCGATATCGGGGTGAGCATCGTGGAGGCAGGCGACAATCGCGGCTCGGCGGCGCTGCTGGCGGCGCGTGACAATGTGCACGCCTTCCCGGTCGCCGGCGTACTTGGCGCGCAATCGGCGACGCTGGCTACCTACGCGTCGCGGCTGGGCGGCGAGGCCGGGCGCTTAGCGAGCGATGCGCAGCGCTCGGCAGATGGCGCACGCGCTGTGGCGCAGGCCGCCGCCGACCGCCGCGCCGAGGTCGAGGGCGTGAACCTCGACGACGAGCTTATGAAGATGACGACGTTCCAGAACGCTTACGCAGCCGCTGCGCGGGTGGTGCAGGCGGCGACCGAAATGCTCGATGTTCTGATGAACATCGGCGTCCGATAGGAGAGCGCCTTGAGCGGCCTGCTTAATCTTCGCTTCGCCACCCAGACGCAGATCGACATGCGTCGTATAACTACGGAACTGGCCGATCTGCAGCGTCAAGTCGCTTCCGGCGCCGCGGCCAACGATCTGCAGGGCTTTGGCGGCGCCGCCAGCCGCCTGCTGAGTGCAAGCAGCCTCAAGGCCGCCGCCGACGCGCGCGGCTCGGTGATCAATCAATTGCAGGCGCGCTTCGGCGTGCAGGCGGCGGCGCTCGGCCAGGTGTCGGACGCCTCCGGCGCGCTGGCGCAAGCAATCCGCGAAGCCGTCAGCGCCAATGACGGGCGCGGCGTTAGAACCGAGCTCGAATTGTCTTTCGTCAGCACCGTGCAAGCGCTCAACGAAACCTGGAACGGTCAGCCGCTGTTCGCCGGCGAACGCCTGAGCGGCGATCCTGTTACCGTGCAGACGCTCGACGAACTCTCCACCAGCGTTGGCACGCTTGCCATCTTCGATGAAGCCGAACGGCATCAGACGCTCGATCTCGGCGTCGGCGCGCCGATCGTGCTGGCGGCGAAGGCCTCGGAGCTGTCGCAAGGCGTGTTCGCGGCGATGCGCGATTTAAAGCGGCTGGTCGACACCTCCGGCGGCGAGATCGGCCAGCCCATCAGCCTCGACGATCGCAACACGCTGCTGGAGATCGCCAACCGGCTCGACACCGAGGCGAAACGCTTCACCACGGAAGAGGGCCGCGCCGGGCAATTGCAGAAGCGCTTCGAGAACGACCTGCTGCGGCTGCAGGAACGATCGGGTCTTCTCACCAAGGAAATCGGCGAACAAGCCGACGCCGACATCGGCCTGGTGTCGGTCAAGCTCAGCGCGCTCCTGGTGCAATATGAGGCGGCGGCGAAAACATACTCCGAGCTGTCGCAGATCAGCCTGTTGAACTATTTGCCGTAGCGCCGCTGGCGCGCCCGCTTCCAGCCGCCGCCGAGATTTGCTAGTCCGACTGGCGCGGGGCGCCCATGACCGATGTTTTCATCTCTTATAAGCGCGAGGAGCGCGACAAGGTCGTCCTGGTGGCCGACCGGCTGCGGGCGCTTGGTCTCGACGTCTGGTTCGACGCAAGGCTGACGACGGGGCATCACTTTGACCGCGAGATCGACGATCATGTGCGCATCGCCAAGTGCGTGCTGGTGTGCTGGTCGCCGGGTGCGCTGACCAGCGATTGGGTTCGGGCCGAAGCCGCGATCGGCCGCGAACGCAACGTCATCGTGCCGGTGCTGGTTGAGGCGTGTACGCCTCCGGTGCCATTCAATACGCTTCAAACCGAATCCCTGATCGGATGGGGCGGCGACGGCGACGCCGAAAGCTGGTTGCGCGCGTTGGCGCGCATAGGTGTTCTGACCGGACGGCCCACTTTGGTGGAGCAGGAGCAGCAGCGCGGCGCGCGCGAGCTCGAGACAAGGCGCCTGCAGGCGATGCTCGAAGCACTTCGGCGCGATGAGCAACAGGCGCAGCGGCGAGCCGAAGGCGCAAGCGCCGAGCGCGCGCGCTTGGAGGCCGAACTCGCAAGCCGCGGCCACCCGCCGTCCGCTCGCGCAGACCGAGCACCGCCGGCGCCGATGTCGGCGCCACAGCGCCGCCAAACGGCGGAGGCGCCGAGCAGCTTTCGGGAGCGGGTGCGCCAGCCGGACGACTCGCGATGGGTGACGCGCGTGCTTTACGCCTGCGTCGCATTGCTTATCCTCGGCGCAGGTCTCACAGCGTACGCCTTTGGGCAACAGAGCGGCCAGGAAGGCGCGCGCAGCGAAGCGGCGCGCACGGCGCTGGCGCAGCGGCAGGCGGCGCGCGCCGCCTTCGTTGGCTTTTGGTGTCCCCCGTCGATCTATTCCTGGCCCGTCGCTTTTGACGAGTTTAGCGACGAACGCATCCTTGTGCGCTTCGGATTTGAACTGGAAAACCAGAAAACCCTGGCACCCTTGGACGAATCTTCGTCGATGTTCCGCGCGGCGGATGCGCAGGACGCCAATCAGGAATACCTCATCGCGCTGGCGGGATTTGCGGGCGCCGCTGGCTTGCGGATTGAGGCCTACCAGATTGAGGAGTCGAAAGGCGGAAACGCGTTGCCGGATGGCGCATTCAGCCGTTGCTCCGAATCCGAGGCCGTTTCCAATCACCGCGAATATCCCGCAACCAAGTAGTGTCCGGTGACCTCTCGCCTTATATGCCGAGTATCGCCCTGGGCCTTGACCCCAGGGGGAGGAGAACAATGCCGCCGATCCCAGGCTCGCCGGACCTATGCGCCCCGCCCAATTCCCTGGGCTTTCCCAAGCCGCCCGCGCAAACGCGCGTGGTGGCGGCGATGTCGGGCGGCGTGGATTCCTCGGTGGTGGCGGCGCTGTTGAAGCGCGAGGGCTATGACGTCGTCGGCGTCACGCTCCAGCTCTACGATCATGGCGCGGCCGTCAACAAGCCGGGCTCGTGCTGCGCCGGCCAGGATATCCATGACGCCCGACGCGTTGCCGACGCGATTGGGATCCCTCACTACGTGCTCGACTATGAGAGCCGCTTCCGCGAAGCGGTGATGGAGGATTTCGCCGACACGTATCTCGCCGGCGCAACGCCGATCCCGTGCGTGCGCTGCAATCAAACGGTGAAGTTCGCCGACCTGAAGCGCGTCGCCGAAGACCTTGGCGCTGATTGCCTCGCCACCGGCCATTACGTCCAGCGCATCGAGGGCCCGCACGGGGCCGAACTGCATCGCGCCGCCGACGCCAGCCGCGATCAGACGTATTTCCTGTTCGCCACCACGCGCGCGCAGCTCGCGTTTCTGCGCTTTCCGCTCGGCGGGCTGCCCAAGGCGCAGGTGCGCGCGCTTGCAGGCGAGCTTGGCCTCAAGGTGGCGGACAAGCCCGATAGCCAGGACATCTGCTTCGTGCCGCAAGGCAGGTATCAAGACGTGGTCAAGAAACTGCGCCCCAACGCCGTCGAGCCCGGCGAGATCGTGGATGCCGAGGGCCGCGTGCTCGGTGAACACGATGGCGTCATCAATTACACGGTCGGGCAACGCCGCGGGCTCGGCGTCGCCGCCGGCCAGCCCTTGTTCGTCGTTCAACTCGACGCGGGCAAGCGTCGCGTCGTTGTCGGTCCGCGTACGGCGCTTGGCGTGAAGCGGATTGTGCTCAAGGACGTGAACTGGATCGGCGCGCCCAACGCGAGCCCCGACGGGCGCGACATTCTGGTGCGCGTGCGCTCGACGCGAGCGCCGGTGGCGGCGCGGCTCGCGTTGGGCGCAACTTGGTCGCTGATTCTTGACACGCCCGAAGAAGGCGTTGCGCCGGGGCAGGCGGCGGTGTTCTACGATAAGGCATCGACCCAGGTTCTGGGCGGTGGCTGGATAGCGGGGACTGAAGCGGAATGAGCGCTGAAGAGAACGCGCGCGAGCTGATGGCGATGTCGGGCCTTGAAGGCCTGCAAGCGATCGTCTCGGGCAAGCATCCCCCGCCGGCAATCTCGGTGACGATGAGTTTCTATCTTGTCGAGGTAGAACTGGGGCGGGTCGTGTTCGAAGGCGCGCCGAGCGCTGCCGTGCTCAATCCGATGGGCGTGGTGCACGGCGGCTGGGCGCTGACGCTGATCGACAGCGCTTGCGGCGCCGCTGGGCACACCACCTTGCCTGCCGGCGTCGGCTACGGCTCGCTGGAAACCAAGGCCAATTTCGTGCGTCCTATCCACGCCACGACCGGCGTGCTGCGGGCCGAAGGCCGGGTGCTGACGCAGGGCCGCACCATCCTCACCGCGGAAGCCAAAATGACCGATGCTGCCGGCAAGCTCTACGCTCACGGCACGTCCACATGCATGATCATTCGACCGGAGAGCAGGGCATGAGCAACGAGGTTGTCATCGTCGGCATGGCGCGTACGCCGATGGGCGCCCTGCAGGGCGAGCTGAGCGCCTTCACAGCGCCGCAGCTCGGGGCGCTCGCTGTCAAGGCCGCAGTCCAAGAGGCTGGAACGGGCGGCGCCGACCAGATCGTCATGGGTAACGTGCTCTCCGCGGGCCTAGGTCAGGCCCCGGCGCGTCAGGCGGCGATCCTGGCGGGGCTCGACAAGTCCACTGAGGCGGTGACGCTGAACAAGATGTGCGGCTCGGGGTTGCAGGCGGTGGCGATGGCGCGCCAGGCGCTGCTTGCGGGCGAAGCCAATGTGGTGGTCGCCGGCGGCATGGAGAGCATGTCGCGGGCGCCGTTCCTGATTGCCACCCATCGCGGCGGCAAGAAGTATGGCCACGACAAATTGCTCGACCACATGGCGTTTGACGGCCTGGAGGATGCGTACGAAGGCCTGGCCATGGGCGTTTATGCCGATCAAGCTGCAAAGGATTATCAGTTCACCCGCCCGCAGCAGGACGCCTTCGCACTCGAAACGCTAACGCGTGCGCAAGCGGCGACGAGCGAAGGTCGCTTCAAGCGTGAGATCGTCGCCGTCGATGTCAAAGGTGGAAGCCCGCTCGACACCGACGAGTTGCCGCGCAAAGCCAAGCCGGAGAAAATTCCCTCGCTGAAGCCCGCCTTCACCGAAGGCGGCACCGTGACCGCGGCGAACGCCTCAGCGATTTCCGATGGCGCCGCAGCGCTGGTGTTGATGCGCGCAGGTGACGCCGAACGCCAAGGTAAGCGGGTGATCGCGCGCATCGTGGCGCAATCGAGCCACGCGCACGAACCAGCGAAATTCACCTCCGCGCCGGTGCCTGCGATCCAGAAGGCGCTGGCGCGCGCCGGCTGGAGCGTGGGAGATGTCGACCTCTGGGAGATCAACGAAGCGTTCGCGGTGGTGCCGCTGATCGCCATGAAGGAACTCGGCATCGGGCTCGATCAGCTCAACGTCAATGGCGGCGCCTGCGCGATGGGCCACCCGATCGGGGCGTCCGGCGCGCGCGTGCTGGTGACGCTCTTGGCGGCTATGGAGGCGCGCGACGCAAAGCGCGGCGTTGCTTCGCTGTGCATCGGCGGCGGCGAGGGCATCGCGCTGGCGGTGGAGCGGGCTTGAGCCCAGCATGAACGACCGCATCGCCGCCCATTTCCGCGAGCAGGCGGGCTTCTGCACCGAATACGGCTCGCCTTTCACCGGCCAATTGTGCGAGCGCTTCGCGAGCGACCTCGAAGCGGGAGGTCCGATCGCTGCGCTCACCGCGGGTTGGTCGGCGGATCCGCGTGCCGACGTGGTTGGCCTGCGGCTTGCCGGGGCGCTGCACGCGGCGGCGCTGACGGGTCGCGATCCGGCGCTGGCGTCTCTTTACCCGACGCAGAACCCAGCATGGCGCATGGACGAGCTCTGGCCGGTCGCGCGCGCGTTCCTGGAGCGCGAGCAGGCCTGGGTGCGCGCCTTCATCCAGTCGCCGCCGCAGACCAATGAGACCCGCCGCACCATTGCGCTGCTGGCGGCGATCCTGGCCTTCGCTGCAAACTGGGACGGGCCGATCGACATGTTGGAGATCGGCGCCAGCGCCGGCCTCAACCTGAACTGGGACCGCTTCGAATACCGTACGAATGCGTGGTCCTGGGGCGAAGCCAGCGACGTGGTGATCGACACGCAATGGCATGGGCGCCCGCCCGCGCTCGCGGCGCGACCCATCGTGCGCCATCGCGCCGCCTGCGACCTCAACCCGCTCGACATCGCTGATGCCGCGCAGCGGCTGCAGCTCAAATCCTACATCTGGCCCGATCAGCCCGAGCGGCTGGCGCGCTTCGACGCGGCGGCGGCGCTGGCGCTGGCGCAGGGCGTTTGCGTGGACCGCGCCAGCGCCGACGCCTGGCTCGAACGAAAACTCGCCGCGCGCGCCAATGACGCCGCGACGATCGTCTACCACTCGGTGTTCCTGCAGTATCCGCCACCCAGCGTGCGCGACGCGATCGTCGCCGCCATCGACCGCGCCGGCGCGGCGGCGACGCCGCAAGCGCCGCTGGCGTGGGTGCGCCTTGAACCGGAAGCAGTCACTGACGGCGTCGAGAACGGTTTCCGTTTTGTCATCGACTTGACCACGTGGCCTGGCGGCGTGCGGCGCATCCTGGGTTACACAGACGGTCATGTGCGCGCCGTCTACGCCCTCTGACGCAAACGCCACGCGCGCGCTTTCTGGCCGTGCGCTTTTGTGGCATAGACAGAGCCGATGAGCGCGTCCCTCTTCGATCCCAAAGCCACGCCAACGCGAGCGAGCCGCCCAGGGCGGCGATGGAAGAACGTGTACTGGTCAACGCGCGAACTGAACGTGCGCGGCGGCCCGCTGGGGCCCGGACGGATTTTCGGCGCGGAGGTATGGCCCTCCAAGGACATGGCCGAGACTGCGGCGCTAGAATGGCTCGCAGAATTCGGCGATCAAGGCGTCACATATCTGGGCGCTGAAGCGATCGATTAGCTTAGCTGCGCGCGCCGCTGAAATCGAAGGCGGCGTCCCAGGCCTGATCGAGCTTCGCAAGCGCGTCCGCCGGGCTGAGCGCTGTGTAGCGGCCGTCGGCCTGCAGCACGAGGCCCAGCCGTTCGAGCTTCTCCAGCGCGTCGTGGATCTCGAAATCGACGGCAAGAGCCAGCCGCTCGCGCAGAAACGCCTCCGCGGCGGCGTCGATGTCGCTTCGGCTGAGCGGCTGTTCCGCGTTCACGAGCACCGCGTAAGCGAGAAACGCTTCCTTGGCGTCTTGCTCTTCGCCGGCCCCGACCAGCAGGTCGAGCACGCCGGCATTGTTGGCCAGGTTGCGGAAATAAACGGTGTCGGCGAGCTGCTTCTGATAGCGCAGTGTCTGCCATTGGTACTTCAGCCGCTGGCGCATCACGAAAGCGCCGACCGCGATGAGGCCGGAGAGCGCCGCCAAGGCGCGCTTCAATTCGTTCTCTTCGATCACGCCCTGCGCGCCAAGGAACGCGGCGATCACCGTGAACAGCACTGTGAGCGCCGGCCAAAGATTGAGCAGCACCGGCACGCCCCCGGCGATGGCGGGCGCGGCGAGAAACACCTGGTCGCGACGCAGCATGCTGGGCTTGGCGCCGGGATGCAGCGTCACCAGTTCCGCGCCCGCCACGCCGCGGAAATGCTTCACCAGCGCAGCCCCCGGACGCACGCCACGGCGCATTTGCGCGAACGCCTTGCGATCGGCGCGCTCGATTTCCTCATCGGACTTGAAGCCGACCAGCACCACCACGTCATTCATCATCTGGGTGGCGAGTTCTTGCGTGCGCAACCCGAACCAGCGCTTCAGCGTTACCGTCTCGGCCCGCTCGCCGCGAGCGAAATAGCGTACGCGGCGGATGCCCGCCAGCGACGGCTTGATCGCCAGGCCGGTGAGCAATTTGGTGGCGGAGCGCGATTGCACGGTCTCAGGATCGAGTTCTCGGAAATTGGCGCGCTGCAGCGCTTGCATAAGCGCGTGCTCGAACGCCTCGAACGCTTGCGGGCGGGCGTCGCGCTGCCCGGCGGCCGCATCCGGGTCGAGGGGATCGTAGAGCGCTTTCAGCGCCTCGACGCGCTCCTGCGCTTCATGATGCATGAGCGCGCCGAGCAGGGTGAATATGTGGGCAAGGCCGGCCTGCTGCTCAGCGCCTGCGGTCGCGGCGATGGCCTGCGCCAGCGCCTTCTTGCGGGTCGGGATGAAACCGTCCGGGGCGGGTGCGGCGGGCGTCGGCGAACTTGCGTCAGGCATGAGCCAGTCTAAGTAGCGGGAAGGCGACGCCGCCGCCACGCCGCACACTGCTTGCGGTTGGTGCAGGTGCGCGCGATGCTTGGCTGGCGAGGGAAGAGGGCATGGGCCGAATCTGGATAGCATTGTTGGCGCTTTTCGCGGTCGCTGCGCCGGCGGCCGCCCAGCAGCAGCGCGATCCCTTCAACGGCCAGTTCGGTTCGGTCGAGCTTGCGCGGCCGCCCGCCGAAGCCGCCCAACTCGCCAAGCTTATGGGCGACGCACTGGAGGCGCTTGCCCCGCAGCGCCCCGGCACGCCAGACGTGTACCTGATCACCGCTGCGCTTTGGGGCGATCCGGTGTTCGAGCGCGAGGCCTCGCAGGCCGAAGCGATACTGCGCGCGCATCTGGACGCCGAGGGCCGTTCGATCCTGCTCACCGCCGGCGGCGAGCCCAGCCGCCGCTACCCGGCCGCCACCCCAAACAATATCGCCGCCGCCATCGGTCAGGTCGGTGCGCTGATCGATCCGAACGAAGACCTGGTGCTGTTGTTCATCACCTCGCATGGCAGCCAGGACGGGGCGGTGTCATTCCGCGAGAACAACCGCCTCGGCGCATCCATGCGGCCGGGCCATCTGCGTGATCTGCTGCAGCAGGCCGGCATCCGCAATCGCGTCGTCATCGTCTCGGCATGCTTCTCAGGCGCGTTCATCGCGCCGTTGATGAACGACAACACCATTGTGCTCACCGCGGCCGCGTCCGACCGGTCCTCCTTCGGTTGCCAGCCGCAGCGCGACTGGACCTTCTTCGGCGATGCATATTTCAACCGTGCGCTGCGCGGCGGCGCCTCGATGCTCACCGCATTCGATGAGGCGAAGGTGCAAATTGAGCGCTGGGAGCGCGAGCAGAACCTATCGCCGCCGTCGAACCCGCAGCGTTTCGTCGGCCCGCGTGCGGCCGAGCTATTGGGCCGCGTCGAGCGCGCTGCGCGCTGAGGCTTTCAGGCCTGCCGCAGCTCCAGCGGCGCGGCGGTGGTGCGCTTGGCTACCCGCATGACGATGCGTGATTGCACGTCCGACACCAGGCCAAGCCCCAGCATCTTGTCGCGCAGGAAATCGTCATAGGCGTGGATGTCGCGTGTGACGATCTTGAGCATGTAGTCGACCGCCCCGGTCACGGTTGCGCATTCGACCACTTCAGGCCAGCCGGCGATGGCGGTCTCGAATTTTTCGAGATTGTCGCGCGACGGCAGCTGCAGCTTGACGCTCGCCCATACCTCGAAGGTCAGCCCAAGCTTCTCCGCGTCCAGTAGCGTTACCTGGCCGGTGATGACGCCGGCCTTCTTCAGCCTCTCGATCCGTCGCCAGGCCGGCGACGAGGAGAGCCCAACCCGCTCGGCGATCTCGGCGATGGAGAGACTGGCGTCGCGTTGCAAAAGGTCGAGGATACGGATGTCGACGTCGTCGAGCACTTCAGCCACCGGCCAGGCCTCCCGCCCTGATTATGTTTCCAGGGACAATATTCTAACATAAGCAGCAGTACCGCTTCGACCAAGCATAATTGCGGAGCAGATCGCAAAATAATGCCTCGATCGGAACGTCCGGGCGCAGCCCGCGTTTCCCTACCGATGGCCAATGATCCCACTCAACCCGCCGCCAATCCGGTCGAGATCACCCCCACCGAGGCGCGTCAGGGACTGCGTGGGCGCCACGTGGCGATCATTCTCGCGGTGTCGACACTGTTGGCGGCGAGCGCGCTTTTGCTGTTTTTCCTATTGACCAGCGCTGCGGCATGAGCCGCACGAACAAGCCGCTTGCCCGTCCCGGGCGCGCGCCTTATGTCTCGCGCCCTCCGGTGGCGTAGCTCATCTGGTTAGAGCGTGGGATTCATAACCCCAAGGTAGGTGGTTCAAGTCCACCCGCCACCACCACAAAAAAAGCGCTCGCTCGCTGCCAAGACTGACGCGGCGCTGCCGCGCTGGTCCTCTATTGGATGTGGCGCACGCACAAAAAAGGGCGGCGCTGAAGCGCCGCCCTTTTCAGTTGCGTGAGCGTAACGACTATCTCTTCAGATCGAAGCGGTCCGCATTCATCACTTTGGTCCAGGCCGCGGCGAAGTCCTTCACAAACTTCACCTTGGCGTCGCTTTGCGCGTAGACCTCGGCCAGTGCGCGCAGCTGCGCGTGCGAACCGAAGATGAGATCGACGCGCGTGGCGGTCCATTTTACCGCACCGGTTTTGCGGTCACGGCCCTCATAGAGATTGTCGCCGATCTGCGCCCATTGCGTGTTCATATCGAGCAGGTTGACGAAGAAGTCGTTGCTGAGGGTTTCCGGGGCGTGTGTGAACACGCCGTGTTTGGCGCCGCCGCTATTGGCGCCGAGCACCCGCAAGCCGCCGACCAGCACGGTCATTTCCGGCGCCGATAGATTGAGC
>CAZNTI010000022.1:0-13532 GCA_964575885.1 uncultured Terricaulis sp. | reverse complement strand
GGTCACCGTGGTTTCCACAATTAAGTCGAACCCCCCAATGGCTTCGGACGACATCCGCCGCGCCGCCGACAATTTCGTCGACATCACGGACCTCGCCGCGATCATGGGCCGATCGCCGCGCGAACGCGCTGGCGATCCGCGCCACGACTTTGAAGACGAAGGCGCATGAGCATCGCTCCAGAGCCGCCCAAAACCTGCCCGCTGTGTCCGCGGCTGGTGGCGTATCGGGCCGCCAACGCACGCGCGGAGCCCACGTGGTTCAACGGCCCGGCGCCGTCCTTTGGCGATCCGCGCGCGCACCTGTTGGTTGTTGGCCTTGCGCCTGGAAGAGCCGGCGCCAACCGCACCGGCCGGCCCTTTACGGGCGATTATGCCGGCGACCTGCTGTACAGCACGCTGAAGAAGCTTGGCCTTGCTCGCGGCGAGTACCGCGCCGACCCCGCCGATGGTTTCGAATTGACGGGCGCCATGATCACCAACGCGGTGCGCTGCGCCCCTCCGGAGAACAAACCGACGCCTCAGGAAATCGCCACCTGCCGGCCTTTCCTGGTGGCGCGCCTGGAACACCTGCGCGAAGTGCGCGCAATTCTGGCTCTGGGCGCCATCGCCCACGAGAGCGTGCTCGCCGCACACGGACTCAAGGCTTCCGCCGCGAAATTCGCCCATGGAGCCGAGGTCGCGTTGCCGGGCGGCCGCACGCTGGTCTCGAGCTATCATTGCTCGCGTTACAACACCCAGACCCGCCGGCTCACCGCGCCAATGTTTGAAACGGTGATGGCGCGGGCAAAGGCCCTGGCTTTCGCCGCCTAGTCAGAGCGCGCCGTAAGAGCCGTAGAGCTCGGGCGTTTCCGGGGCGAGTTGCGCGGCCTGATTGAGATCCGCCTGGCCTTCCGCCTCCAAGCCGAGCCGAATGCGCGCCAGACCGCGCCCGTAAAGGTAGTGGGCGCTTCCCGGCTCGACCGCGAGCGCGGCCTCGTAGTCGGCGACTGCGAGAGCGTAGTCGCCGCGCTTCAAATGCACCAACCCGCGACTGTCGAGCGCCGCCGCGAAACTCGGCGACAGCCTGATCGCTTCGTTGCAGTCAGCGAGAGCGGCGTCGAGGTCATCGTCATTGATCGCACGCGTCCAGCAGCGACTGTTGAAAAGCGTCGGATCGCCGGGCGTGCGCGCCAGCGCCGCATCGAGCCTCGCAATCTCATAGAGATAGCCTTGAGATCGCCCGGTCAACGCCTGCTCACGGCGTTCGATCGCGGCGGTCATGTCAGGCTGCAATTGCAGAGCGCGATCATAGTCGCGCACGGCGTTTTCGAACGCACCGCGGTTGTGATGAACGACGCCGCGTTCGAAATAGGCGCTGGCGTTCGCCGGATTGATGCGCAGGGCGCGGCCAAAATCGGCGATAGCACGCGCCTCTTGTCCGGCTTCGGCACGCAGCACGCCGCGCGAGATCAGCGCCAGAGCGCGCCGCTCGGGCGAGGTGTGTTCGCTTACGATGGCCATGGAGCAGGCGTCCAGACGCTGCTCGACAAACGCCCCATAGGTCTCGCAAACATCAAACTGCTGCTGCGCCTGGAGTTGGGGATCGGCTGGCGCGCAACCCCAAACCGCGCCCGCCAGAAGCGCCGCCAGCAGGGCTGCCCTCAGCCCTTTTCCCGCATCAGGCGCGATTGCTGACGTTTCCATTCGCGGTCCTTGGTGGCGGCGCGCTTATCGTGGGCCTTTTTCCCTTTTGCCAGAGCGAGCTCGACCTTGGCAATTCCGCGGGCGTTGAAATAGAGCTTGAGCGGCGCGAGCGTGCGGCCCTCGCGCTCGACCGCGCCGACCAGCTTGCGCAGCTCTCGCGCCCGCACCAGAAGCTTACGAGGCCGGCGCGGCGCGTGGTTGTTGCGCGAGGCCGGCGCGTACTCCGGGATGTAGGAATTGATCAGCCAAAGCTCGCCGCGCTCGGCGCTGGCGTAGCTTTCAGCGATGTTCGCCCGTCCGGCGCGCAACGCCTTCACCTCGGTGCCCAACAGCTGAATGCCGGCCTCGAGCGTCTCCTCGATGAGGTAGTCGTAGCGCGCGCGCCGGTTCTCGGCGACCAGCTTCTTGTTATCGGGTTCCTTTGACATCAGTCGTTCACAATATCCCTGCGCTCGTCATCGCGTCGCGGACGGCGGCTTTGGCTGTCTCGCTCAGCGGCACCAGCGGCAGTCGCACCTCGTCGGTGCACAAACCCAGCAGTGCGCACGCATATTTGGCGGGCGCCGGCGAGGGTTCAACAAAGAGCGCTGCGTGCAGTGGCGCCAAAGCGTCGGCGAGCGCGCGCGCGGCGACGAAATCGCCCGCGCGGGTCGCCTCCTGCAGCGCCGCGCACTGCCTTGGCGCGACATTGGCGGTGACCGAAATGCAGCCGCTTCCGCCTTCGGCGTTAAAGCCAATGGCGCTGGCATCTTCACCCGAGAGCTGCACGAAATCGGCGCCGCACGCCAAGCGGTGACGCGCGACCCGGCCCACATCTCCGCTGGCGTCCTTCACGCCCACAACGCGCTCCAACTCCGCCAGCCGAGCCATCGTGTCGACGCCGATGTCGATGACCGTTCGCCCCGGCACATTGTACACGATGATCGGGATGGCGATCGCGTCATGAACGGCGCGGAAATGCGCCAGGACGCCCGCCGGATTGGGCTTGTTGTAGTATGGTGCAACCAGAAGCACAGCATCCGCGCCCGCCATTTCCAGTCGTTGCGCCAGGGCCACTGCATGGGCGGTGTTGTTGGACCCCGCCCCGGCGATCACCGGCGCCCGGCGCGCGGCGACCTCCACGCACAGGCTGACCACCCTCACATGCTCTTCCAGGCTCAGGGTCACGCTTTCGCCGGTCGTGCCGCAGGGCGCCAGGGCGTGTGAACCATTGGCAATCTGGCGCTCCACCAGCGTCTGGAACCCGGCTTCATCCAGTCTGGTGTTGCGAAATGGCGTGATCAGCGCGGGAATGGACCCGTGAAACATCAGGACCTGCAGGGTTGGGGCTGGCGTCGGCGTGATTCCTGCCACAGTGTCGGACGAGATTGAATAGCGGCGCCAGCCCCGCTCGTGCGCCGCAGCTGTTTCTGGAAGAGCCGGAGGAGAACATGAGCGCATTGCGGGCGGTGCGTGTTGCGATCCTGGCGGTGGCGTCGAGCGCGCTCTTGGCGGCGTCCAGCGCCGGCCAGCACGGCGCGGCCGACACCGGGCCGTCTACCGCCGAAACCGTCTCCTATGCGCCGCCCCCGCCCCCGGCCCCCCCCGCAGAACGGATGCGGCTGCGCGACGGGCTGGCTGCGGCCGAGGGCGGCGACTGGATTGGGCTTGCGGCGCTGCGCGACAACGCTTCCGACACGCTGGTGCGGCGCATGCTGCAATGGCGGCTGGCGATCGCAGCGGATGCGCCGCTCAATTTCAGCGACCTCGCCCTGGCGCTGGACCAGCTGCAGGGTTGGCCGGGCCGCGCCACCATGCGCACGCGCGCCGAGCAAGCCATTTTCGATGCGCCGCTCTCGGCCCGCGAGAAGGCCACCTTTCTGCGCCAGGACCAGGGCCCGCTGAGTGGCGACGGTCGCGTCGCGCTGGCTTTGGCGTTGCGCGACCTGGGCGAGACCGCCGAAGCGAACACGCTGGCGCGCACCGCGTGGCGCGAGGACACGCTGTCGGCATCCGCCGAGGACAGGCTGCTCGCGGCCTTTTCCAGCGCCCTCTCAACCGAAGACCACGCCGCTCGCGTTGATATCCTCTTGTGGCGCGGGCAACGCTCCGCCGCCCAGCAATTGCTGGGCAGGCTGTCGACCGCCGACCGGCTGGCGGCAAACGCGCGCATTGCACTCCAGGCGCGCTCGCGCCGCGGATTGCAGGAGGCGGTCGATGCTGTGCCGGACTCCCGACAGGGCGACCCAGGCTTCCTCTACGACCGCACCCAGTACCGCCGCCGCACCGACCAACCGATCGAGGCGATGCAGTCGGCCGCGCTGATCGACGCACGCCAAGCCCCGATGGCTGCACGCGACGATATTTTTCGCGAGCGCCGGCTTTATGTGCCGCGCGCACTGCGCAGCGGCAACTATCAGCTGGCGTACAATCTGGTCGCCAATCACGGCCTCACTTCCGGAGAGGAGTTCGCCGACGCCGAATGGCTATCCGGCTGGCTGATGCTGCGCTTCCTGAACCAGCCGCAGCGCGCCGCCGAGCACTTTGCGCATTTGGACGCCAACGTCTCATCGCCGGTGTCGAGCAGCCGTGCGCTCTACTGGCGCGCTGAGGCGGAAGCTGCGCTCGGGCGCGCCAGCGAGGCCGAGGCGCTGCGGGCGCGCGCGGCGCGCTTCACCTTCACGTATTATGGTCAGCTCGCCGCCACCCGAGGCCGCCGCGAGGCCACCATCTCGCTGCCGGACACCGCCCGGGTGACCGAGGCTGCCCGCGCGCGCTTCGAAAGCCGCGAGCTGGTGCGTGCGCTGCGGCTGATGTCGGAGGTTGGGGCCCAGCGCGACTTCGAGTCGATAGCCTATTATCTCGATGACACTCTCGACGATCCCATGGAGATCGAACTGCTGGCGCAAATGGCGCGAGAGCAATCCTATCACCGCACCGCGCTCAGAAGCGCTAAGGCCGGCTTGTTCCGCAACGTGATCGCGACCAGCGCCGCGTATCCGATGATCGACCTGCCGTCGAGCGTGCAGACGCGCGGTCCGGAACCTGCGCTCGTGTTCGCCATCATCCGTCAGGAAAGCGAGTTCGACCCGAGCGCCATTTCCTCCGCCAACGCGCGCGGGCTGATGCAGCTCATCCCGTCCACGGCGCGCATGCAGGCCAACCGCGAAGGCATGAGCTACGCCACAGCTTCGCTCACCAGCGACGCCCAGTACAACATGACGCTGGGATCGGCGCACCTGCAGCAGCTGGTGGAAGAGTTCAACGGGTCATACGTGCTGGCGATCGCTTCGTACAACGCCGGCTCCCACCGGGCCCGTGAATGGATCGCCGATTGGGGCGACCCGCGCTCACCCTCGGTCGATGTCGTCGATTGGGTGGAATTGATCCCGTTCGGCGAGACCCGCAATTACGTCCAGCGGGTGATGGAAAACCTGCAGGTCTATCGCCACCGGGTGACGGGAGCGCCTGTGCAGATCCAGCTCGAGAGCGACCTGCAGCGTGGCCGCTACTGAGCAGCGAGTGCGTCCCTAAACGTTTCCGGATCGACATTGCCGCCGCTTGCGATGACGACGACCGTACGCCCTGCAATGTCGGGCAAGCCTTGCAGCAGCGCTGCAAGCGACGCCGCACCGGAGGGTTCAAGCACCAGCTTGAGCTTGAGAAACGCGTACTTCATCGCCTGGCGCACGACCTTGTCTGACACCACAGCCACGCGCTCGAACCGCGCGCGCGCAATCGGATAGGTCAGGTCGCCCATCTGCTCGGTCAGCAAACCGTCGCAGATGGAGCGTATCCCCGGCGGATTGCGCTGTATCGAACCCGCAGCGAGGGTGCGGGCTATGTCGTCATGGCCTTCGGGCTCGACCGCGATGATCCGCGCCTGCGGCAACGCCAGCGCCACCCCAGCGGAGAGCCCACCGCCCGACGCCGGTACGACCACCACGTCCGGCTTGATTTCGGCGCCGACTTCGAGGCCGACCGTGCCCTGGCCGGCAATCACGTATGGATCATCGAACGGCTTGATCAACGACGCGCCAGCGTCCGCGGCGACCCGAGCGCCGATCGCCTCGCGGCTTTCGCGCACGCGATCATAAGTGATCACGCGCGCGCCATTGGCGCGGGTGAGCTCCAGTTTTATGCGCGGGGCATCGTCGGGCATCACGATGGTGGCCGATACCCCGAAGATCTTTGCCGCCGTAGACACCGCGATCGCGTGATTGCCGGACGAATAGGCGATCACGCCGCGCGAGCGCACCTGCGGCGTCAGCGCAGCGATCGCATTGGCGGCGCCGCGCATCTTGAAGGCGCCGCCACGCTGCAGATTTTCCGCTTTGACGAACACACGGGCGTCCAGGGCCGCGTCCAGCGCATCGTTGCGCAAGAGCGGCGTGCGCACCGCGATGCCCTCGATGCGGGCGGCGGCGGCCTGCACATCCTCGATAGTGGGGATCATTCACGAGCCTCGCGGTTTGGCGCGGCGCGTGGGCGGCGCGCTTAAGGGATCATCCGGCCACGGGTGCTTGGGATAGCGCCCACGCATGTCGCTGCGCACCGCGGCGTACGAGCCGCTCCAGAAACCGGGCAAATCCTTGGTGGTTTGCACGGGCCGCTGCGCCGGCGATAGCAATCGCAAAGTGAGAGGCGCCCGCCCACCCGCCACCGCCGGATGCCTGCTCTCGCCGAACATTTCCTGAAGCCGCACCTCCAACGCAGGTCCGCCTGGGGCGGTATAGTCGATCAGTAAGGACGAGCCCGCCGGTGTTTCGAAGCGCGCCGGCGCTTCAATGTCGAGGCGGCGCTTGAGCTGATACGGCAGGCTCGCCAGCAAAACTTGTGCGACGTCGATGTCACGCAGCGCGGCGGCGCTGTCGATCGCCGGCGCCAGCCATTGATCGAGCGTCGCGATCAGCGCGGCGTCGCTCCAATCCGGCCAAGGCTCGCCTTCGAGCGCACGCAGCAACGCCACCCGCGCGCGCGCCTGACGCGCCGTTTCGCTCCACTCGAGCAGACCGAGCCCGGCGTCACGCACAGCCTCCAGCAACAAACGCCGCAGGTCTTCGCCGCCGAGGCGTTCGAGGGGCGCCTCGCTCAGCACCAATTTTCCCAGCCGACGCACGCGCCGCCCGCGCACCGCGCCGGTGTCGGCATCGATCGCTGCAACGTCCTGCGTCTCCATGTCCGCTTCGAACAGCACTTCGATGTCGGCAAGCGTGATCGGTGCGGCAAGCAGCGTCTTGGCGCGACCCGCTGACCCGGCGATGTCGGCGATCACCAGGAACGGCTCGCGCGCCAGCGGCGAGGCCTCATCAACGCTCGCCGCGCGGCCATTGACCATTGTAAAGCTGGCGCCGCGCGACTTCGCCACGCGATCTGGATAGGCGATGGCGAGGACCGCGCCGGCGCGGTCCTCGTTCACGTCCGTGTGCGCGCCGCCGGCGAGCCGCGCAATGCGCGCAGCCAAAGCACGCGACGCCTCGGCGCGCTGCCCGCGCTCGTTGGCGAAGCGGTGCAGACGGTCGCGTAGATCAGGGCTGCGTCCGCCTAGCCCTTGCTCGGTCACTACCATGGCAATTCTGGCCGCAAGCAGGGCTTCGCCGCGCGCCGCCGCCGCAATCGTCATGTGCGCGAGCCGCGGCGGCAACGGCAGACGTGCGACAGCGCGGCCGTGCGCGCTCAGCATGCCGCCCTGATCGATAGCGCCGATGCGCTTCAGCAGAGCTTGCGCTTCGTCCCAGGCGGGTCTTGGCGGCGCATCCAACCAAGTAAGCTGCGCGGGCTCGCTGACGCCCCAGGCGGCGAGATCGAGCGCCAGGCCCGCGAGATCGGCGTCCAGGATGTCCGGCCGATCGAACGCCGGCAGCGCCCGGGTTTCGCCTTCGCCCCACAGCCGCCAGCACGTCCCCGGCTCGAGCCGGCCGGCGCGTCCCGCACGCTGCGCAATCGCGGCTTGGCTGGCGCGTACGGTTTCCAATCGCGACAGTCCCAATGCAGGCTCGAATCGGGGCCGCCGCGACAATCCCGCATCGACGACGATGCGCACGCCGTCAATGGTGAGGCTGGTTTCTGCGATCGACGTCGCTAGCACCAGCTTGCGCCGGCCCGGCGGCGACGGCGCAATGGCGGCGTCCTGGTCGGCGGCGCTCATGGCGCCGTAGAGCGGGCGCACGTCAACGCTTGGGTCGCTGATCGAGGTCCGCAAAACTTCTGCAGTGCGTTCGATCTCGCGCACGCCCGGCAGGAACACCAGCGCGCTGCCGCTTTCGACGGACAGCGCCGCGCGCACGGCGGCAGCGACGTCATCTTCCAGGCGCGCCCGCGGGTCGCGCGGACGATAGCGCACGCTCACCGCAAACACCCGCCCCTGACTCTCGATCACCGGCGCATCGTTCAGCAGCGCCGCTATCCGCGCCGCGTCGAGCGTCGCCGACATCACGAGCAGCCTGAGCTCCGGGCGCAACGCCATCTGCGCATCGCGCGCCAGCGCCAGACCCAAATCGCCCTCCAGGCTGCGCTCGTGAAACTCATCGAAGAGGACCGCAGCGACGCCGCGCAATTCCGGATCCTCAAGGATCATGCGCGTGAATACGCCCTCGGTGACGACCTCGACGCGGGTCTTCGCGCTCACCTTCGAATCGAGGCGAACCCGATACCCGACGGTGTCGCCGACCCGCTCCCCGCGCTCGCTCGCCATCCGCGCCGCCGCCGCCCGCGCAGCGATCCGGCGCGGCGACAGCAGCACGATTTTGCCGCTTTTCGCCCACGGAGCGTCGAGCAACGCCGGCGGCACGCGTGTGGTCTTGCCTGCGCCTGGCGGCGCGACCAGCACGGCTTCCGTGCGCTCCTCGAGCGCAGCGCGCAGCTCTGGCAGCACCTCATCGACGGGAAGCATCGCGCCCGTGATTAGCCGTCTCCGCGGCGCTTGTCTTGCTGCATTGGCGAACACCCGCACCCGGGCTATAGCCCTTGTCGACAGCTAAGGATCGGAGAGCGCGCCATGCGGGCCAAGCTTGTGGGTAAGATGGTGGCGGTGATGGCCGTCAGCGTTGGCGTCGCGGCCTGCTCCACCGGGCGCACCGCCGACACCCGGCGCGGCGTCGCCGACGCAGCGTATATCCCGCTGCGCGACGTCAACCTGATCCGCCCCGAAATTCCGCTGCTTTTGCGCAACCTCGACTACCCGTATTCGACCGCGACGCTCGCAAATTGCCTCGCGGTTACCAACGAGATCAGCGAACTCGATGAGGTCCTGGGCCCGGAGAGCTATCAACCCGGTCCCGATCGCAACATCTGGGATAGGAGCGGCGATTTTGTCGAGGAGCAGACAATCGGGGCGGCCCAGGGCACGGCCCAGGACCTGATCCCATTCCGGTCCTGGGTGCGGCGCATCTCCGGCGCCAGCCGCGCCGAACGGGCGGCCCTGCGGGCGGTCGCCAACGGTCAGCAACGGCGCACCTTCCTGCGCGGCTACGGCGCCTCGCTGGGGTGCCCCAGCATCATCCCGCCGCCGCCGCCAGCTGACAGGGACGACTAGGCCTCCAAGCCGGCTGCGAAATCGGCCCGGAACTGCGTCAAGCGCCCGGCCGCGATCGCGGCCCGCAGCCGCGCCATCAGCCGCTGATAGTGGGCAATGTTGTGCCACGAAAGCAGCACCTGGCCGAGCAATTCACCGGCTTTGAAGAGGTGATGCAGGTAGGCCTTCGTATAGTCGCGGCTGGCGGGGCAGTCGCTGGCGGCGTCGAGCGGGGTTTCGTCTTCCGCGAAGCGGGCGTTGGTGATGGTGATGGGTCCGCTGTCCAGCCAGGCTTGGCCGTGGCGGCCCGAGCGCGTGGGCAGCACACAATCGAACATGTCGACGCCGCGCGCGACACTCTCCACGATATCGATGGGTTTGCCGACGCCCATGAGATAGCGCGGCCGTTCTTGCGGCAATATCGGCGCGGTCACATCGAGCGTCGCCAACATTTCATCATGGCCCTCACCGACCGCCAGCCCGCCGATCGCATAACCGTCGAAGCCCTCGTTCACCAGCGCTTCGGCGGAGCGCCGCCGCAGGTCCGCGTCGGTTCCGCCCTGCACGATAGCGAATAGATTCTGCCCCTCCCGAGCGCCGAAGGCGCGTTTGCAACGCAGCGCCCAAGCCAAGGAAAGCTCAACGGCCTTGGCGACCTCGGCGGCCGGCGCCGGCAACGCCGGACACTCGTCCAATTGCATGACAATGTCTGCGCCGATCTGGTCGGCCTGAAGCTCAATTGCGCGCTCTGGCGTCAAACGATGCTTGCTGCCGTCAATATGGCTGCGGAAGGTCACGCCATTCTTGTCGAGCTTGCGAAGCTGCGCCAGCGACATCACCTGGTAGCCGCCTGAGTCGGTAAGGAGCGGCCCTTCCCAACGCATGAAGCGATGCAGACCACCCAGCTTCTGCAAGCGTTCGCCGCCTGGGCGCAACATTAGGTGATAGGTGTTGCCGAGAATGATGTCGGCGCCGGCCTGCTTCACCTGCTCCACGGTAAGCGCCTTCACCGTGGCGGCCGTGCCCACCGGCATGAAGGCCGGCGTGCGGATCGGCCCGCGCGGCGTCTGCAGCACACCCGTACGGGCGGCGCCGTCCTCTGCCTGGATCTCGAACGCAAAGCTCATCGCGCTCGCCATAACAGCGAGGCGTCGCCGTAGGAATAGAAGCGATACTTCTTTGCGATGGCGTGCGCATAAGCCGCGTGCATCCGATCCATGCCCGCGAAAGCGGAAACGAGCATGAACAACGTGGAGCGCGGCAGGTGAAAATTGGTCCAGAGCCCATCCACGACCCTGAAGCGATATCCCGGAGTAATGAAAATGTCGGTGGGGCCGGCTTCGGCGCGGACCGTGCCGTCTTCGTTCGCTGATGACTCCAAAGTGCGTAGCGCCGTAGTGCCGATGGCGATGACGCGACGGCCTTCGGCCTTGGCGCGATTGATGCTGAAGGCCGAGTCCTCAGGAATGGAACGCCATTCGCTGTGCATCACGTGTTCATTCGTGTCGTCCGTCTTCACGGGCAGGAACGTGCCGGCGCCGACGTGAAGCGTGACGCGGATACACCAAACGCCGCGGCTCGTCAGCTGGTCGAAGAGTTCGGGCGTGAAGTGCAGGCCCGCTGTCGGCGCAGCGACCGCACCGGCCTCTTGCGCATAAAAGGTCTGATAGTCCGTGAAGTCCGCCTCATCAGGGGCGCGCCTGCCGGCGATGTAAGGGGGTAGCGGCATTTTGCCGATCTTGGCGACGACGGCGTCGAGGTCGGGGCCGGCGCGATCGAAGCGGAGGCTGATGGCGCCGTCCTCGGCTCTGTCCGTAATCGCAGCAAACAGCCCTTCATCGAAGAACAGACCGTCGCCCGGCTTCAGACGTTTGCCGGGCTTGGCGAGCGCGCGCCAAGACTCAGCGCTCAGGCGCTCGATAAGATTAAGCGCGACCCGAACGACCGGGCCTTTCGGATCGCGCGCCGGACGCACGGCGCTGAGCGCGGCGGGGATCACGCGGGTGTCGTTGAAGACCAGCACGTCGCCATCGCGGAAGAGCGAGGGCGCGTCGGCAACGCTGAGATCTTCGAGCACGCCGTCATCGCGCACCTGAAGCAGCCGCGCACGCTCGCGCGGGCGTACGGGGCGCAATGCGATCAGCTCGTCGGGAAGTTCGAAATCGAAAAGATCGACACGCATCAGCCCTTAACCATGCGGCCGCGGCGCATCTCTTCCAGCTCCCAGCGCATGTTTGCCTGCGCACGCGCGCCTAACTCATGAAAATAGAAGTCGGTGCGGAAAAGTCTTTCCAGGGCCAATTGCTGTTCCAGGAAGCGTGCGCGGCCGGCGGCGAAAGCGGCGTCGTTGTAGGCGGCGAACTCTCGCCGAACGCCAGCGGCGTAGGCGCAATAATGTTCCCAGAGACCCCCGAGAATCGCAATATCCATGTCGAGAAACAACGCCGCGTCGCCGCTGGCTTCGCCCTCATGATGCCGCTTCGTCATCTCTACAACGTGGGCGACGCGGTCGGCCAAATTCGGGTGCGCGGCCAGCGCCTGGCGCGCCCACGCGGCGCTCTGGGCTTCGTTGTCGGGCTCGCCCGGTTGGTAGATCGCATCATGAAACCAAATTGCGTAGCCGACGAAGCGTGCGTCGGCGATCGCGTCGGCGCGACGTTCGGCTTCGCCCAACAGCCAGACGAGGTGCCCTTGAGCGTGATAGTGGCGCTGGGGTTCCGCCCATGCCGCAATCAGCGCTTCGCCCAAGGCGTCGGCGTCCTCTCCCGCCAGCGCACGCCAACGCTGGAGGAGAGGAGCGGTCATTCTGCTTTCGCGCGCACGATCTTGCCTGGAGTCCGCGGCGGCTCGCCTTTCGGCAGCGCGTCCACATTCTCCATGCCTGCGGTGACTTGACCCCAGACCGTGTACTGCTTGTCGAGAAAGCGGGCGTCGTCGAAGCAGATGAAGAACTGGCTGTTGGCCGAGTTCGGGTCGTTGGTGCGCGCCATCGAGCAGACGCCGCGCACATGTGGCTCGGGGGAAAACTCCTGTTTGAGGTTGGGCTTCGAGGACCCCCCGGTGCCATTGAAGTTCTTGCCGTCGCCGCCCTGGGCCATGAAGCCCGCAATCACGCGATGGAACGGGACGCCGTCGTAATAGCCCTCGTTAGCCAGTTCGCCGATGCGCTGCACGTGGTTAGGGGCGAGGTCAGGCCGGAACTTGATCGTCACCGCGCCGGTGTCGAGTTCAAGCGTCAGGGTATGAAAGGTATGATCGACCACCAGCGTCTCTCTCTTTCTTCATTGCGCGGCACGCGCGCTGGAATACGGACATCGCACACCGAGAAATCGGCGCGCCGCTCGCGGCGCGTTTCGTCGATGAGCTCGCGGAACTCTGGACCATCAGTGCGCAGCACGTAGATCGGCGCGCGCTCTTCCGGGGGCACATCGGCGGCGATACGCACAGCAAGCATGCGATCGGGGGTCGGCGGGGGGCTGCCGACGGCTAAATCCATCACCGCATCCATCCCCCAAACCACACGCCCGAAAATCGTGTAGCGTTTGTCGAGCGCCGTATTCGGCGCGCGCATGATGAAGAACTGGCTGTTGGCCGAATTGAGCTCCTGGGCGCGCGCCATCGACACCACGCCTTGGCAGTGGATGGCGTTGGCCGAAACCCGCCCGTCGCTGGTGACGGCCATTTGGGAGTCCGGCTGGCTCTCGATCGGCAGCGCCTTGTAGAAGCCAAGACGCGCGCGATTTTGCACCGCGGCTTCGACGAACGGCATGTCGGGGCCGCGGCGGAACATGAAGTCCTCGTTGAGGTCAGGCAGGCTTGACGCGCCCTCGCCGGTGCCGAGCGGGTCTCCGGTCTGGGCCATGAAATCATCCACCACGCGGTGGAAGGTCAAGCCGTCATAGAAGCCGGCGCGGGTCAGCACCTTGATCCGCTCGACGTGGCGCGGCGCCGCTTCGGGATACATCTCCACCACGATCCGCCCGTGGACGGTGTCGATGTAGAGAGTATTCTCCGGATCGACCTGGCGCCAATCGCGCGGGTCGGGCGTTTGCGCCGCGGCCAGATTGAACGTGCCCGACAATCCCGCCGCCAGCACGGCGGCGGCCAAAAATCCACTCAAGCGCATCTACGACACCCCGAACTTCGCCATCAGCCGTCGTTCTACTTCTTGAGGCACGAACTGCACGACGCTTCCTTGCAGCCGCGCGATTTCCTTCACCAGTCGAGAAGCGATAGCCTGATGAGTTGCATCGGCCATCAGGAAGACCGTCTCGATGGCGGGATTGAGCTTCTGGTTCATGCCCACCATGGCGAACTCGTACTCGAAGTCAGCGACGGCGCGAAGCCCCCTGACGAT
>CAZNTI010000021.1:0-13624 GCA_964575885.1 uncultured Terricaulis sp. | reverse complement strand
GGTGGTGGCGGAGGAGGCGGTGGTGGAGGAGGAGGTGGTGATCCTCCTCCTCCGCCACCGCCGCCGCCGCCGCATCCGGCGACGACCGTGGCAACGCCGACGCTGACGGCGCGACGCGTGGGATTGGCTGGCGCGGCGTCAGGCGTCTGCGGCGCCGGCGGCGCCGGGTGCGGCCTCAGAGAGATAGGATTGGTCATGGGATAATCCTTCTCCCCTGGCCGGATCTAACCGCGCGGCCGCCAAGCGCGGTCGTGAGCCAATGTATTGAACTTCGCCAGACGACTCTCGTCCAGCACGAAACGTTCGGCGTTTGGGCTTCGAAGAAGCCTCATCTCTCCGCGTTGAAGGTTCGATAGACCGGTATCGAAGGCTTGCCCGAGAGGAACCGCTCGACGCCGTCCGACAGCGCGCGCGCATAGACCTCGAGCGCGCCGTCCAACGCCTCGACGGTCTCGTCGATGTCGCTGTCCTGGTGGGCGTAGGAAACCACGAATGACGGACCGTGCACGCCGCGCTTTATGGCTTCCTGGATAAACAGCGATCGGAATGCCTGGCTGGGCGCGCGATCGCCGTCGAGCGTCCCGAACAGCAAGTTGCTGGAGGGCCCGCTTAAGGTCACGTGGTCACCAAGCTTGTGGTGCGCGATCACCTCGCCGAGCGCGGCCCGCAGACGATCGCCGACACGATGCAGGTGCTCCACCACCGGCTCGTTTTCATAGACGTCGAGGGTGGCCATCATGGCGGCCAGCGCGTGGGTTTCGCCACCATGTGTCGTCGACAGCAGGAACACGCGCGGCTTGTCGGTCTGCTCCAGATCGCCGAGCCGCATGAATTCGCGCTTACCGGTCAGCGCCGAAACCGAGAAGCCGTTGGCAAGCGCTTTGCCCCAGGTGGAAAGATCAGGCTCGATCCCGAGCATTCGCTGGGCGCCGCTTTTGTGCAGGCGGAAGCCGGTGATCATCTCGTCGAGAATGAACAGGGCCCCGGCGTCGTGGGCGAGACGCTTGAGTTCGTGCAGAAACGAGTCGCGCGGGGGATCGGCGCGCATCGGCTCAAGGATGAAGCATGCGATCCGATCCGGATACTGGGCGAGCAGCGCCTTGACGCTTTCGATGTCGTTGAAGCGGAATTTGACCGTCAGAGCGCGCGTCGCCTCCGGCACGCCGCCATACATCGCGGTGGCCCCGATGAACCAATCGTCTACGGAAAAGAACGGATGATCGCCGCAGATCGCGACCAGATCGCGCCCTGTGTAGGCGCGCGCCAGCCTGATAGCGCCGGAGGTCGCGTCAGAGCCGTCCTTGCAGAACTTCACCATCTCGCCGCCGACCATCGCGATGAGTTTTTCAGCTGCGTCCACTTCGATCGTCGCCGGGCGCGAGAAGTTGACGCCGTCCTCAAGCGCCGCCCGCGCCGCCGCCACCACCGGCTCATAGGCGTGGCCCAGGATCACCGCCCGGTTGCCCATACCGTACTCGATGTATTCGTTGCCGTCCGCATCCCACACGCGGCAGCCCTTGCCGCGCACGAAGTGGCTGGGCGACAGCGCCGGATACTGGTCGTCGCCCTTGGCGTAAGTGTGGGCGCCGCCGGGGATCACGGCGTGCGCGCGTTGGCGCAGCATCCGCGAGGCGTCAAATCGGCTAATGTGCTGCTTCACCCTCACCTCACCAGCAATTTGCGGACGTAGAACGCTTCCGCGTAGCGCGCCCGGCATTCGACCCCGCGCAGCCGCGCCAGCGCGCGGAAGGTTTCCTCGGTGAACCAGTCCTTGGAGCGTTGGCTGCCGAAATGCCTTTGCAACAGCGCAAGCTTGCGCTCCAGAATGGCGGGCTCGATAGCGACGTAAACATTCGGACGACCGAGATCGCCATCCCATTTTGGAATCTCGAACTCGAGGATCAGGCTGTCGCGAAAGGCGTTCCAGGCCAGTTCGTTCAATTGGCGGTGATCCTGGTGGGCGTCGCAGGCGGCATGAGTAAGCACGATGTCGGGCTTCATGCGCGGCTTCTGCTGCTCCACCCACGCCTTCAGCGCCGCGCCTTCGTAGGGAAAATAAGCGTCGCGGAAATCTCCGAGCGCCAGCGTCACGTTGGCGGCGCCGGTCAGGAATTCGAGAGCCGATGCCTGCGCTTCCTGCGCGCGCACGCCGGACGCACTCGCCACGCACCAGTGCACGTCAAGCTCCGCCCCCGCTTCGATCCAGCTCAGCAAAGCACCGCCCGCGCCGATCTCGACATCATCGGCGTGCGCCCCGAGACACAACACCTGCAGCTTGCGCCCAGGGCCCGCGAGATCGAGCGCCAGCACCTCAGGTCCTGCCGCTATTGACCTGCCAGGGCATGGTTCCCTTCTCGAACATGTCTTCCAGGATCTGGCGATCGCGCAACGTATCCATGGAGCGGAAGAAGCCCTCGTGCTTGTAAGCCATGAGCTTGTCCTCGGCGATGAGGCGCTTGAACGGCTCGACCACCAATTCCTCGCCATCCCTCATGTAGTCGAAGATTTCCGGCCGGAAGATGAAGTAGCCGCCGTTGATCCAGATCTCGGCCCGGTCCGAGGTGATGAAATCCTTCACCCGCCCGTCGGGGCCGATGTCGGCCAAGTGATAGGTGAGCGGCGGGCGCACCGCGAGGAAACAGCCGATCTTGTCGCTGGCGCTGAACTTGGCGATCATATCGTCGAGATCGACATCGGTCAGGCCGTCGGAATAATTGGCAAGGAACATCGTTTCGTTGCGGACGTGCTCGCGCACCGCCCAGAGCCGCTCGCCGATGTTGCGCCACATGCCGGTGTCGATCAGCGTCACCCGCCAGTCCTGCTTCGGCTGACCCAGCACGTCGACCTTCTCGCCGCCTGCGCTCACCACCAGGTCGGAGAACAGCTGGGGCTTATAATTGAGAAAGAAATCTTTGATCGTGTTGGCCTTATAGCCAAGGCAAAGCACGAAATCGCGATGCCCGCGTTCGCTGTAATAGTTCATGATGTGCCAGAGGATCGGCTGGTGGCCGACCGGGATCATCGGCTTGGGAATGCTCTCGGAATATTCGCGGATACGGGTTCCAAGCCCACCGCAAAACAGCACTACTTTCATGGCGCGCCTCGCGGCTCGATGATGGTCGCTTCCGGAACCGGCACGACGAACTTGGCGCCCCACTGCCCGACATGGGCCATCTGCGCCGCGATTTCTTCGCGCAAGTTCCAGGGCAGGATCAGGATGTAGTCGGGTTTGGCCGCATCAATCGCCTCGACTGGAAGGATCGGCACGTGCGTGCCCGGCGTGAACCGGTGATGCTTGTAGGGGTTGCGATCGACGGTGAACTCCAAAAGGTCCGGGCCGATGCCGCAATAATTGAGCAAGGTGTTGCCTTTGCCCGGCGCACCGTAACCGCACACGCGCTTGCCTGCGTCTTTCGCCTCGATGAGGAAGCGCAGCAGCTTGCGCTTCACGCGGCGCACCTGAGGCTCGAAGTCGGCGTAGAATTCCAGCGTCTTGAAGCCGGCCGCCTCTTCCCGCGCCAGCAGCGCCTTCACCGCCGGCGAGGCTTCGCCCTGCTTGCGCAAGTACACGCGCAAGCTGCCGCCGTGGGTCGGCAGTTCCTCGACATCGGCGAACACCAGCCCATGGCGGGCCGCCAAGGCCGCGATCGCCGTAGCCGAGAAATAGCAGAAGTGTTCGTGATAGATCGTGTCGAACTGCGTGTGGCGCAGCAGCGTCTCGAGATGCGGGAACTCGAAGGTGATGAGCCCGTCCGGCTTCACCAGGTGCGCGGCCCCGGCCACGAAATCGTTCAAATCCGGCACGTGCGCCAGCACGTTGTTGCCCAGCACCAGGTCGGCGTGGCCGCGTTCGGCCGTCAGCCGTCGCGCCAGCGCTTCGCCGAAGAAAGCCACGAGCGCGGGTACGCCTTTTTCCTCACCCGCCGCCGCCACGTTGGCGGCCGGCTCGATGCCCAGCACATTGCCGACCCCGAGCTTCGGGAAATGCTGCAGCAGATAGCCGTCATTGCTGGCGAGTTCGACGACGAACGATTGCGCGCTCAAACCCAGCAGCGCCGTCATCTTTTCGCAATACGCCTTGGCATGCGCGACCCAGGAGGTCGAATACGAGGAGAAATACGGATACTCATCATGGAATATGCCGTCGGGCGTCACGTATTCCTTGAGTTGGGCAAGCCAGCACGAGGAACAGACCAGAACGTGCAACGGATAGAAGGGCTCCATGCGATCAAGTTGGTCGGCGCGGAGAAAGGTTTCACACAGCGGCGATTTACCTAGATCAACGAGCGTGAAGTGCAGCCCTGCGCCGCACAGCCGGCATCCAGCAGCCTCACTCGACGCAGACGGCCTGATCTGAACCGCCGGTTGCACGCTCATCCCCTGCTCCCGCCCTTAGAGGCCGGCGCGCGCCCCAGCTCCGGACGTCTAACGCCCTGGCCAAGCCCCACACCGGTCCGACCGCCTCTTACCATTTCGCACCTGCACACGTCCAATGCGGCCTTGCCGCTCCTGGACCGCTCGGGCCTCGCAAAACTCAAGCCGTTTGAGGAAACCGGCGCTCGATATGGCTAATCGACACGCTGCGAGCGTCCTCGCCGGCGAGCACGCGCCCGTACCAGTCAATGGTTTCGAGAACCGCCTCGCGGGCGGACAGGCGCGGAGACCACCCGAGTTCAGACATGGCCCGGCCCGAATGGAGATGCAGAAGCCCGCTTTCGGGGGGCGCGGCTGGGTCGGGCGCGGCCACCCAGGAAAACCGGTCCGGCCAGGCATCGGCGACCCACCCGCACAATTGCTCGACGCGCACCATGTCCGCATCGTCGGCCGGGCCGAAATTCCAGGCCATGACGGCGGGATTGAGTTCCCGGGCGCTGCCTCCAGCAAAGGCCTCGATCAGCAGCAGATATCCCTCCAGCGCATCCAGCACGAGTTGCCACGGTCTGGTCGCCTGCGGATTGCGCACCCGCACCGCTTCGTTGGCCATCATGGCGCGGATCATATCCGGCAGGATGCGGTCCTTGGACCAGTCGCCGCCGCCGATCACGTTGCCGGCGCGCACGGTCAGCAGCGGAATCCGCGCCGGCGCGAAGTAGCTCGCATTGTAGGCGCTGATGACCATTTCTGCGGCGGCCTTGCTCGCCCCGTAGGGCTCGTGCCCGCCTAGCGGATCGGCTTCGGTAAAGCGCGCGCCGGTCTCGAGGTTCAGATAAACCTTGTCCGTGGTGGTCACGAATATGGCCTGCAGGTCCCCGCGGCCGCGCAAGGCTTCCAACACATTGACGGTGCCCATCACGTTGGTGGCGAAAGTGCGCACCGGCTCGTAGTGCGCGCGCCGCACCAGCGACTGCGCCGCGAAATGGATGACGATCTCCGGCGCAGCAGCATCGACGACCTGGCCCGTCAGGGCTGCATCCTCGATGTCGCCTAGCGTCTCAGCGGCCAACAGCTCCGCCACCCGCGCCTGGGCGTAGAGGCTGGGCGCTTCCGCCGGCAGCGAAAACCCATGCACGCGCGCGCCCATGTGCGACAGCAGCAGGCACAGCCACGCCCCTTTGAAGCCGGTGTGCCCGGTAACCAAGACGCGCTTTCCGCGCCAGAACGAAGGGTCGATGGATCGGGGCGTCGCCATGGCTCACGTATGCTCCGGGTGTGCGGCGATGTGCAACAGTTTCAACCCGCTCCCGAACGCTTTGCGTCTCGCGCGACGCGTGCGCCGATGCTAAACGGCGTCCATGCGCTTTACGCCTCTGCCGATACACGGCGCCTGGGTGATAGATCCAGAACCGCTGCTCGATGCGCGCGGCGGCTTTGCCCGCACCTTCTGCGCGCGAGAATTCACCGCGCATGGGCTCACCACCGAATTCCCCCAGCACTCACAGTCTTTCAACGTCGCCAAGCATACGTTGCGCGGCATGCATTTTCAGCGGGCGCCGCATCAGGAGGCCAAGCTGGTGTCCTGTATTCGCGGGGCCATCTACGATGTATGCGTCGATCTGCGGCCGGATTCGCCGAGTTTCCGCCTCTGGCACGGCGTCGAGCTCAGCGCGGACAATCTGCGTCAGTTCTACATCCCGGAAGGTTGCGCCCACGGCTTCCTGACGCTGTCGGCGGATGCGTGCGTGAACTACCTGATATCGGCCTATTACGCGCCTGACGCCGCCGCCGGCGTCCGCTTCGACGACCCCGCTTTCGCCATCGACTGGCCCGCGCCGCCCGCAATCATTTCGGAAAAAGACCGCGCCTGGACGGATTTCGCAGGCTAGGACGCCGCGGCCAGCAGGCCCGCCCGTTGCAGCCGCTCGGCGGTATCTGCAATCGCCGCGAATGGCAGCTTGGCGCGCTCGGCGATGTCGAGCAGCGAATGCTCGCCATCCGACAAATTGAGCACCCAAAGCATCGCCATGTTGGCGTCATAGGCGGACTTGTCGCCGCCAATGGATTGATAGAGGCCCCGCCGCCCCAGTTGCGGCTCACCCCGGGGCGCAAGGTTCACAAAGCGGCCGTCGCGCTCCAAGACATCAATCGCTGCAGCGATCATCCGCAGCGAGCCTTCCAGGTGCTCTGGCCGCACGAACTCAAGATTGTCGGCGGAGGTGTGATACTCCGGAAAGCTCGCATAGAGGCTGCGCTGGAAGAGCCCGACCTCGATTTTGAAGCCCGGCGAATTGTATTGCCGTTCGTCATAGCCGTACGGGAAAAAATCCAGCACTTGCGGCGCGGGGGCCGCGCTCGCCAACACATGCGCCATGATACGGTCGATGCGGGCGTCGCCGCGGCGCGTGCGCTTGTAAGTGGGGCCGCCGCCGTCGCCCACGCACGAAAGCACCAGCCCCGCCTTGATCCGCCCGAGCTGCGCTTCGTTGCGGGCCAGCCAAGTGATGGCGCCCAGCGTGCCCGGCGCGAACAGAAACCGATAGCTGTAGCGGGTCTTGATCGGCGCCATCAGCGCCGCCAGCTGCGCCATCAGCGCAATCCCCGAGCAATTGTCGTTGGCCAGCGACGGATGGCAGGTATGCGCCTGCAACAGAATCTCTTCCTCGCTCTCGCCGCGGTGCAGATGTTCGCCGTAGGTGAGCGATCCCGGGGCCAAGGTGGAATCGATGTGCGCCTCGTATTCGCCGTCCGGCAGCGCCGCGAGAGCGTTGTGGCTCATGCAAAACCCCCAGCGCTCGGCGTAGTATGAGGTTCTGTACGGGATGAGGTCGGGCTGATCCGGCAGCGTCGCTATGTGCGCCTTCAGTTTTTCAAGTGGCAACCGCACGTGCACCGGCGCCGAATAATTCAGCACGTGCAACGAGTGATCGCGGAAATCCAGCACCCTTTCGCCCGTCGCCACGTTGGCGATGTAGGCGCCCCGGATATTCCACTCCGGCGGCACCACCCAATCCAGCACCGGCGTCCCGCTCGGCACTTCGCTGCGCTCAAGTCGGATGAGCCGCTCCACCAGATCGAGCGTCGCGCGCACGCCGTCGCCGGTGATGCTGCGGCAAATCGGATAGAGTTCGGCCACCAGCGCATACATGCGCGCACCCGATCCCGCCGGGCAGAGCAAATCCGGCAGCGCGCGTTGCTCAGGATGAGGCGAGGTAGCGGTCAAGGCATCCATTCCGAACGCTAATAGGGAAACATGCTCCACAAAGGCCGCAAGCCTAGATTCTTAAGCGGCCAATCGGCGATGGCGTCGGCAAAATCGAGCCAGGTCAGCTTGGCGTTGGCGCCCTCCAGCATGCGGACATGCTCACGAAAGAGCGCCATGTTGCGATCAACAAGGCCCCACCGCAACAGCTTGCGCACGTAGTAGCGGCGAAACGTGCGCTCAATTTCCGCCGCCCGCTCCCCGAGCCCCGCGCGGCCGTAGCGATGCAGGAAAACCCGCCATTCCGCCATATCCAGCCGCTTGCGGCGGTGCGCCTGGGCGCTGATCGATTCGGCGTGGATGCGCGTGAAGGCAACCGGCTCCCGGACATAGCCGGCCTTGCTCTGACTCATGACCGCAAGCATGACGTCCACGTCATCGCCTGTGGTCACCGTCGCGTCGTAGAAGTCCGGCGCGCGCTGATCGTAAAAGCGACGCCGGAACATGCAGTGCGTCGCCCCGGTCAACGCCGTGCCCAGGAACGTGGCGGCCACCAACTCGCGGCCGTCGAAGACCTCGCCGGGGGGCCATTCATACTTTTCGAGGACACTGCCCTGCCGCTCGCGCGCGCCGACGATGCCGATGTCGGGGTCGCGCTCGAACGCCGCCGCCATCCGCTCGACGAAGTCGGGCGAGATGAGGTCGTCTGCGGGCAGCACGCGGAAATACTCGGTTTCCGCTGGCATCAGCGAAAGCGCTTTGTTCCAATTCGGCGTAGGCGGGATCGTGGTGTCGTTGCGCGCCGCAATCACCGGTACGCGAGCGCCGTGGGCGTAGTGCGCGATGATCTCGGCAGTGCCGTCGCTGGAGCCGTTATCCAAAACGACGTGAACGAGGTTGGCGTAGGTCTGCGCCTGCACGCACGCCATGCATTCGGCAAGAAACGCCGCGCCGTTGTAAACCGGCGTCACGATGGCGGCCGGGCGCTGTGCGTGATTGGCCGACATTAACGACCGGTCCCCTGTGCTTCGGCGCGTATCCATAGCGGCTCGCGGCGGCTTAGCAATTGCTTGCAAAAAACGTGCGGGGAGCCCAAGGGAGCGTCGTCGCGCAAGCAAGGGAGGCGCTCATGGACGAAGCCAATGCCCTTCCCGCCGGTCCGCGCGTCGCTGTCTTCGGGCTCTTCGGCTACGGCAATTTCGGCAACGACGCCTCGTTCGCAGCGCTCATCCAGTCGCTGCGGCAAAAAGTCCCGAACGTTAACCTCATCGCCATCGTCCACGATCCGGAGTTCATCGCGCGAAAGTTTGCGCTGCAGACCGTGCGGATGATCCCGCCCGCACCGACTGACTGGCGTGCGCGCCTGCCCGGCCCGCTTCGCCGCATCGCCTTCGAACTGCACCGCTGGCGCTCCATCAGCCGAACCTTGCGCGGGATCGAATATCTGGTGATTCCGGGAACCGGCATCCTCGACGATTACGGCGCGGCGCCCATGGCGACGCCGTATCGGCTCTGGCTCTGGACGCTGCTCAGCCGCTGGCGGGCGATACCGGCTGAATTCGTCGCGGTGGGCGTCGGCCGCTTCAACACACGGCTCGCGAAGTTTTTTTGCGCCTCCGCCGCCCGCATGGCCCGGCATCGCTCATTTCGCGACGCGGAGTCGCGCGCGCGCGCGCACGACGATCTACGCGTCGACACCAGGGCCGATGTCGTCGTTCCCGACATCGTGTTTTCGCTGCCGCGCGCACCGCAATGGAGCGAACCGGCCGCATCGGTCGGCACGATCGGCGTCGGCGCTCAATCCTATCACAACCGCCGCGGACTGCCCTCGCCAGGCGAGCAGAACTTCTACCCCGGCTATATCGATCTGCTCGCGCGCTTCTGCACCGGGCTGCTGGACCGGGGCCTGCGCCTGCGCCTGCTGATGGGCGACACCGGCGATGCCGCCGCCGTCGAGGACCTGCGTGACCGTCTCGCCCAGGCCCGGCCCGACGCGCGCGATCGCGTGGTCTGCAATCTGATCGGCAGCCTCGAGGAAGCCTGCGTCGAGATCAGCCAGTGCGACGCCGTCGTCGCCACCCGCTTCCACAACATCGTGGCGTCGTTGATGGTCGGGCGCCCTACGGTGTCGGTCGGGTATGCGTCCAAGAACGTCCAGCTGATGCTGCGCTTTGGCTTGGCCGAGCTGTGCCAGACCATCGATGAGGGTCTGGACCTGGACCTGCTTGGCGCCCAATTCGCCAGCGCGACCGCAGACCCGGCCGAGGTGCGGCGGCGCATCGAAGCTGTCGCGCGTGAACTCCATGACGAGTCGCAGCAACACCTGGACACGCTCGCCGGGCGCATCAAAGCGGCGGCGCTTCGCCGCGGCAAGCCGGCGTCTGCAGACGCGTCGGCCGACGCGCTCACGCGGAGCCACGGGTGAGCGAAAGCCAGTCTGAAATAAACGCTCGTGTGCTCTCTTCGGAGCGTCTGACCGATAAACTCGGCGCCCGCACCGTTCATGGCGGCATGATCGCGGTTGCGTCGCAAGTGATCAGGCTGTTCCTGCAGATCGCCAGCGCCGCAGTGCTCGCGCGCCTAATCGCCCCGGAAGAATTCGGCCTCGTCGCCATGGCCGCGACCGTGACCGCGCTCTTGTCCGCAGTCACCGAACTGAACGTTTCGACCGCCTCCGTTCAACGCGAAGAGGTAGACCAGGACACCGCCAGCGCGATCTTCCTCATCGGCCTGGCGGCCTCGGTGATCATGGCGCTGCTTGGCATGGCGGCGATGCCGGTGGCGTCATGGTTCTTCAACGACGACCGGGTTGGGGTGATCGTGCTCGCGCTGGTGGCTTCGACGCCCGTGCGCGCACTGGGCGCCCAGCACTTCGCGCTGCTGATGCGCAACATGCAATGGTTCAAGATGCAGGCGGTGTCCCTGGCCGGCATCGTCGCCGGCATCGTCGCCGCCATCCTCGCGGCATGGCTCTATGACGCCGGCTATTGGGCGCTGGTGATTCAGGGGTGGGCCTCCGCGATCGTCACGACGGCGTTGTCGTGGGCGCTCTGCCCGTGGCGGCCCACGCGCGTACGCGATTGGTCCGGCGGCCTGGGCTCGATGCGCTTCGGCGTCAATCTCACCGTCGCGATGCTGATGAATTATCTGAACCGGCGCATGGACAACATCCTCATAGGCCGGCGCTGGGGCTCGGTCGAACTGGGCTTCTATGCGCGCGCTTACGACCTGCTCTTGGCCCCGCTCAACTTCTTCACCGGCCCGATGGGCACCGCCATGGTGCCGGCGCTTAGCCGGCTTCAGAATGAGCCGGAGAAATGGCGCCGCGCCTTTCTTGACGCGCTCGCGGTCGTGGCGATCGTCGGGGGCGCTATAGCGAGCGTCCTGTTCGGCGCTGCGGAGCCGATCGTGCGCATCGTGTTCGGCCCCGGCTGGGACCAGACCGGCGTCATCTTTTCCTACCTCTGCATCGGCATGCTGGCCTCGGTGCCCCTCGATCTGACGGGCTGGATCTTCATCTCGCGAGGACAGACCCACCGCATGCTGCAATGGGGCTTTGTCAGCGTCCCCGCGACGTTGGCTGCGTTCTTCATCGGTTTGCCCCACGGCGCAGCCGGCGTCGCCCTCGCCTACGGCGTGTCGCGGTTCTTGATCTTCCTGCCGTCGTATTGGTGGGCTGTTCGCGGCACATCGCTGACCCTGCGCGACGTGCTGAGCGCGATCGCGGCGCCTTGGGCGTTGGCGATCGTTGTCGGCCTGGGGCTCAAATTCGCCACCCAGCATGCGAGCCTCGTCCTCGACGTGGTCCTCGCCGCCGTCGCCGGCCTCACCTATTGCGCGGCAATGGCGCTGGCGGTGTGGACCTTGAAGCCGTACGCCGAAATCAAGCAGCGCGGGCTGCACATGCTGCACGGCGCGCTTGCCCGCCTGCGCCGCCCGACGCCGCACACTTGAGCCCACAACCGCTCATCGCAGCAGGGCGCGTACGCCTTCACTTTCCAGCCCCAGTCCGCGCGGCCGGCGCTTCAGCCACCGCAGCCAGAGCTTGAGCCGCTGCGCCCACCCAAATCCTTGCGCCGAAGCTACGGCGTGGAAGAAGGGCGTGTGCGCCAGGCTTTCCCAGTAGAGCCACGCCCATGGATGGTCGCCGGATCGCAGCCACGGCTTCTCGGCGCCGGTATAGTGAACGATGCGCGGCGCTCCTTTGAGCGCCATGTCGTCGGCAAGCCGCTCCCAATAGACGGTGTGCGGGCGCTGCGCGTTCCAGGCCGGATCGAGTTTTCGCCACTGGCCCCAGAATACCCAGTTCAAAGCGTCTTGGTCGTTGTACGGCAGGCCGTGATCGTGCTCGGCGACGAAGCGCATCGCCTTCGAGAACAGAGAGCCGGCGCGAACCGCATCGAGATCGATGAGAAGAATGCCCGCGTTGAAGTACGCCCCCTCGGGCAGTCCCCAGCGCTGGTGAAACGGCTGCTCTGGATAGTGGCGCATGGCATGCGGATCGACGACTGCGCCAATCGCCTTGCCTTCGAGATCCTGCGCCCAAAGCGCGCGCACATCGGCCAGCACCGTGATATCGGCGTCGAGATAGAGCACGCGCCCGCAATCGCTCGGGGCGAGCTTCTCCAGGCCAAGCCGATAGAGCGTCGACCGTGTCAGATGACGGCGCGCCTCGAACGCCGGCACATCGTCCTCGCCGATCTCGATCCACACAAAGCTGCTGCCGGGCGCAAGCGCCTCCACTTGCCGCTGGGCCGGCGCTTCGACGCCCTCGTGCAAAACGATGAAGCGGAAGGCGGCGTCGGGAGCGTACCGACGCACCGACGCGATCACGGCGGCCGCATGCGGCGTATAATTGCCGTCGAACCCAAAAGCGATGTCAATGGCTTGCATTCGCACCCTCATAAGCGCGCGGGCGGCGGCGTTGATAGCGCAGCCACACCCGCGCCAGGTCTACGGGGCCGAACCCGTACCCTCGCATCACCTCGCCCAGGAACGGCGTGCGCGCCTGATAACGCCAGTAGAGCCAGCCCCAAGGGTGGTAGGCTTTCGGCAGCCAGGGCTTGTCCCCGCCGGTGAAGTGCACTGCGCGCGGCGCCGAAGCAGCACTTCTCCACTCCTCCGACGCAGCGCCGCGGCTGGCGCTGATCGCCGTCGGCGCCTGCACGTTCCAGGCGCCGTCGAGCCGGCGCCAGCGCTGCCAGAACTGAAAATTGAGCGCGTCCTGGTCGGCAAACAGCGGGTCCTTCTCGACCATGAATCGGAGCGCTTGGGCGAACCCGCCCTCGGCGCGGATGCGATCGAGATCGAGAACGAGAACCCCGGCGTTGAAATAGCCGAGCCCGCCGGGCGTCACGCCGTGAGCAGCAATGTAGTCGCCGACGCTCACGAACGGATCGGGAATGGCGCCGACCGCCGCATCGCCGAGTTCGGCCTTCCAGAGTTCGCGCACGTCGCCCAGCACCACCAGATCGACGTCCAGATAGACGACCCGATCGATCCCCTCGGGGGCCAGTGCGTCGAGTTGCAGGCGGTAAAGGGTCGCGACGTTGATGTGCTTGGTGTAGTCGCGCGCGGCGTAGGCCGGCAGCTTGCCGGCGTCCACTTGTAGCCACGTAAAGCGCGCTTCAGGCGCCACCGTCGCCAACTTCGCCTGGCGCGCTTGCGGCACCCCGTCGTGCGCCACTAGAAAGTGCAGGCGCGCCCCGGGCGCATTGGCGACAATGGACGCGATCGTCGCCGCTGCATGTGGAGTGTAGCGGTCGTCGAAACCGAAGGCGATGACAACTTCATCCGCCACGAACCACCCCGCCACTGTCCGCTTGCATAAACCAAACCACGAAGGCTTTGATCGCGCGCGCCGGCGCTCTATGACCAAAGCGACATCGCGAGACAAGGGCGCTCGCCCAATCGAGCCAGAGGAATCTTGGGTGATACGGCAGGCGGTATTCCTGGTCGGCGGTCGCGGCACACGCCTAGGCGCGCTGTCCGCCGACACCCCCAAGCCGTTGCAGCCGATCGCGTCTGGCGTGCGCTTCCTGGACCTGC
>CAZNTI010000020.1:0-14206 GCA_964575885.1 uncultured Terricaulis sp. | reverse complement strand
CGACGTGTTCATCTGCAAGCTGCGCAAGAAGCTTGCGGCCGCCACCGGCGGCGAACACTACATCGAAACCGTTTGGGGCCGCGGCTACGTGCTGCGCGATCCCCAGGAAAACGGCGCAGCGATTACGCCCACCAGCGGCGTTGCGGCTTAAAGTGCGTCGTGCGTGACGCGGCCGTCGCTTAGCGTGAACACGGCCGCCGCGGTCGGTATCGTCTGCGGCTCGGCCTGCATCAGATCGACCGAAAAAGCGCTTAAGTCAGCGCGCTTGCCGACCTCGATCGTGCCGCGCTCGTGATCGGCAAAACCTGCATAAGCCGCAGCGCTGGTGAACAGCGCCAGCGCCTGCTCGCGCGAGACCGCCTGGTCCAAGCGCCAATCGGGTCCGGCAAAGCCGCTGAGGTCATGGCGATGCACGGCTGCGTAAAATTCGATCAGCGGATCGCCCTTCTCCACCGGGGCGTCGCTGCCGCCGGCAATCACCGCGCCTGAATCCAACAGCGAACGCCAAGCGTAAGCGCCCGCCAGCCGCTGCGGTCCCAGCCGTGCAGGTGCGAAATGCAAATCGCTGATCGCGTGCGACGGCTGCATCGAAGCGATGACACCCATCTCGCCAAAGCGCGCAATATCCTCGCCCCCGATCACTTGCGCGTGCTCGATGCGCCAGCGCGCGGCGCGTAGGTCGTCTTCGGCGTCGCCGAAGGCATCGGCGATGGCGTCGAGCGCCATGCGGTTGCCGCGGTCGCCAATGGCGTGCAGCGCTAGCTGCAGTCCACGTCCGCGCATGCGCGACAACAGCCCGCGCAGATCGGTCTCGGTGGTGAGCAAGAGGCCGCTTTGGCCGGGCGCATCGGCGTAGGGCGAAAGCAAGGCTGCGCCGCGTGAGCCGAGCGCGCCATCCAGGTAGAGCTTGATGCCGCGCACGCGCACGTAGTTCGCGGTGGTGGGCCCGCGTTCGAAGAGCGCCGCGGCGGCTTCGACCGTCACGTAAAGCTCAGCGAAGAGCGGCAGCGAACCGTCGCCGCCGAAGCGCTGGAACAGCGCCAATTCCTCGGCGTCAGTGCTCATATTGTGCACGCCGCTCCAGCCGCGCTCAGCGTAGATGCGAGCGCCGCGCGCGAGCGCCTCGGCGCGCATCGCCGGCGTCGGGGCGGGCAGCCGCGATTGCACCAGGGCCATGGCGTTGTCGATCAGCATGCCGGTGGCGGCGCCGGAGGCGTCGCGCTCAATGACGCCGCCGGGGGGATTGGGCGTGTTGGCCTCTATGCCAGCCAGCGCCAGCGCCGCGCCATTGACGATTGCGGCGTGGCCATCGATGCGCTCAAGAAAAACGGGGCGATCGGCAACGACCGAGTCCAGATCGGCGCGGGTGGGAAAGCGCGCTTCGGGCCAGTGGGTCTCGATCCAGCCGCGGCCAAAAATTGCGCCCTCGCGGCGCTCGCCGGCATAGGTGCGCAGCCGCGCCTGCAGCGCCGCAATCGACTCCACGCCGACGAGATCAAGTAACATCGAGCTCTGCCCGACTGCGCTCAGGTGGACGTGGCAATCGGTGAAGCCCGGAAACGCCGCCGCCCCGCCCAGATCGATCTCGCGCGCGCGGGCGCCGCTGCGGGCGTCGGCTAGCGCGCCGGCGAAGGCAAAACGCCCGTCCTCGATGCGCACCGCTTCCACGCTCGGCGCAAGCGGGCGGCCGGTATAGATCGGCCCGCCATGCACGATCAGCGGTCCGCTATCGGAGCGCGCGCAGCCTGCGGCGAGCGCCGCCAGCGACGCCTGGGTGAATGTTCGACGGCTGAACCGCATGGAGCCCCCTCTGCTCCGCGGCCTCATTTCATAGCGCCGCCGCTGTGGCAAGCTTCGAGCCGCCGAGACTTACCCGCAAACCTCTGAATCTGCTGCGACTCATGCTAAAGAGCGGCAATGCAAACAACTGCCCAAGCCGTCGCCATGATTCTCGCCGGCGCTTCGCTCGGATGGATCATATTGTTCTCTTTCGTACTCTCGCCGGTCGCCTTCAAGACCTTCGACCAGGGCCGCGCCGAGCGGCTGGTCAAGCAAGTGATGAATTCCGGCCACGGCATATTGGCGTTGATCGCATGGGCGGCAGCGCTTGCAGCGTTACTCGCCGGCGCCGTGGGCGGGGCCGCCGTGGCGGCGACGGCTGGCGTGTTCGCGCTGCTATGTCGTTACGCGCTGGCGCCGCGCGAAGACAAGCCAATCAAAGGCCACCGCGTGCTGAAGACCGCGCGCATCGTCGCCTCCTCACTGACTGCGTTCATCATGCCGGTGCTGATCGCCGCGATCGTGCTGACGATGATGGGGATCTAAGCCGCAACAGTCTCGCGCGCGGACGCCGCCGCCGGGGGTTGCGACTTGAGGGCGCGCTGCGCGCGCGCGATCCACGTCTGTACGTCGTCTTCATTCGGCGCAGGCGCCGCACCCCAGGCGCGCTGGCCTTCTTCAGACAGACCCCAAGGCCCAATCGCATCGCACAACACGACCGCGTCGGCGCGCGCGAGGCCGTCGGCGTCGCGCACGCCGCACGCCGTCAGCGCCTGCGCCTCACGCGACTTCAAACCCGGCACGGTGCAGGCAAGCCGCGCCTGGGCCTGCCAATCGCTGAACACTTGTGCGGTGATGTGACGGGCGCCGATCTCCTTGTGCTTGACCTCTGCCGAGGCAGCGATGAGATCCCCCACCGTGCGCACGCCGACGGCCTCGAGACGGCGGGCCGTCTTCGGCCCGATCGACGGCGCCTTCTCGACCGGCGCGCGCGCTTCGAGCAAATATTTCGGCAACGCCTTTTCCTGCTTGGCGCGGGGCGCGCCGATGGGCAGTTCTCGCGGTACGCGCGACTCCTTTCGCGGGCGGACCGGCTTGGCCGCTGCCGAAGGCGGCGCCTCGACGAGCTTTGAGGCAGCGGTCGGTGCGACCGGCGGGGTTGGCGGCGGCGCCGGAGGCATCGGCGCCAGAGGCTTAAGCGTAGCGCGCGTCGGTATGGCCTTCGGCGCCACTTTCGGCGCCGGTTTCGCGGACTTGCGTGAGGTGCTGCGGGCGGGCGCACCCTCGCCCGCCTTGGCGCCGATCTCCTTGGGCCATTTGGCGTCGAGGGAAGACAGCGGCGTCTTTAGCACCTCTTCAGCGTAGAGAGCGCGCACAACCTTGTCGTCCTCGCCCAAGCTGGAGCGCACCTTGCCGGTGCGCTGATATTCAGCGTATTGCGCGGCCACCTCACGGCGAGCGCCAGCGTCGTCGATGCTTTTGAGCAGCGCCTGGATCGGGGCCTGCAGCGAGACGAAGACGGTCTCGAGCGACGCGTCCACTCTCGGTGGCTTGACATGCGCCTCTTCGATGGCGCGGTCGAGAATGCGCGCGAAGCCGACAGCGGCGTGACCGACAAGTTTTGCAACCGTGTCCTTCAGCTCCTGGTCAAGCCCAGCCGGAGGATCGGCGACGCCCTTGGCAAAATCGTAGTGCTCGACGATGAGTTCGTAGTGCGGGTTGGAGGCGCGGGCGCCGGCGAGCACCATCTCGGCCAGCCATTTCTCGCCGCTCGGGACCTCGATCTCGGGATAGCCGCCGAGGTCGTTTTCCAGGATCGCCTGAAAGCTGCGATAGGATTTGGAGAAGCTCCACTCCACCGCACGATGGATGACGTTCTCCTCCTCGGTCTGGTGGGTGTGGAAGGGTTGGATGGGGTCGACGTAATAGTGGCTGAGCACGCCAGCCGACCAGGCCACTTGGCGCCAATCCTTGGCCTTCATCGCCCGAACCGTGCGCCGATACCATTCCTCGCAGGCCTCGATCGCGCCGCCCCAATTGTTGTCGCGTACGTGCAGGACGTGATTCTTGAAATCCTTGAACTCGTCATCCGGCGCCTTCGCGCCTTTCAAGTAATCACCATGATTGCAGAGGAAAAAATCACGCCATCCGGCGGCGCGCGGTGCGCGCAGGTGGCGAAGGGCATCGAGGGCGAGGCGGTGGTGGTTGGACCGGCAGCGGCTCGCAAAAACAACCGCATAAAGCAGCGACATGCACCCGCCCCACTCGTGAATACGTTCTTAATGCCTGCTACGAATCCGTTAGCGAGCGGTTAAGTTGCAAGCTTTGGCGAGCCATGCACGTGAATTTCGCGCAAGCGCAAGCTCAGCGATCGGCGCGCACCAATCCCCAGTCCTGACACAAAGTGGTCACCAGGCGCTCGTGGCGGTCGTCGATGGCGGCAAGCGTCCACTCGGGAATTTGCTCGAGATCGCGCGTGAGCATGTGCACCGGCGCTCCCGGCGCATTGAGAAAAATCTCGCGCTTGTCATGGTAGGGCTTGGTGTCGGCCGTCGTGTTCTGCTTGTGCGTGACCAGAGTGAGGTTGCCGAGCAGATTGGACAATTCCTCGCGCATTTTCGAGTCGGGAAAACGCTCGTTCCACCAGGCGCCGCCGGCGCGCGGCAAGACGTGCTCGACGGTGACATCGTCGGTCATGCTGAGGATGTGGCCGCCTTCCATCGCCGCTTCGACGCGAATGAGCAGCAGCCGGCGCAGCCTGTCCTTCTTGCGCGAGCGCGCCAGGGTGGCGATGAAACGCTCGAATTCAGCGCCGCTGATCGCAAGCGGACCGCCCTCGCCGTAGAGCGCCTTATCGTCGCCGCAGTGACGCACCGCCGCCGCGAAGCGCTTCTCGCGCACGCGGATGTCGATCACCGCCAGTTCGCAGGCGAAGGTGAAGCGGTCGAGCGCTTCGAAGAAGCGGCGCGCGCGCTCGGGCTTGTCGCTGTGTTCGGCCAGGAATGCGATCGCCGCCGGCGCCCAGTCCCATTGCTCGACCTGCTTCAGCATCTTGATGCGGCGGTTGACGTCGGCGCTGGCCGGTCCGACATCGATGGAGCTGGTGAAGATCGCGCGCAGCGCCTGCGCGTAGCGGGGCAGCTGGTCAAAAAGGAACTTGTAGACCCCGCCCGCCTTCTCGACGGCGTGGCGGAACGAGGCCAGATCGCCCGGCGAAACTGGTTGCTCGCCGGTGAGCAGGAACGGCATGAGGTCGAGCAGGCGTTCGAAGTTGTCGCGCTCGAGCATGTTCTCGATCGCTTCCCATTGCGAGGCCGCCCTGTCGGCGTCGCCCTCCGAAAGGCGCGAGTTTTCGATCAGGTCGCTTTTGAGCAGGTCGGCGCCGGACAGCTGCGAGCCGCGCATGTTGAGGCTGGCGAAAACCTGCTGGGCGCAGCCGCGCTCGTCGGCGTCGACTACGTTGAGCGTGCAGGCGCGCGCCACGTAGGACATGAACGCATGCAGCTTGGCGTCCTCGGTTGAGCGCAGTTCGACTTCGATGGTGCGCGCAGCGTCGCACAGCAATTGCCGCGACTCGACGCTGTGCTCGGGATGGCGCGCCATTTCCGACATGCGCCCGGGCTCCTGCACGAAGCCGCGATAGAAATTAGAATCCTCCTCGCGCAGCATCAGCTGCGGGCGTTCGCCGTCGATGATGAGAGTCTGATATTGCTTGGCTCGGGCCGGCAGCCGATCGCGCGCATACGCCATCAGCATCGTGAGCGTGGCGAGGCGCTGCTGGCCGTCGGACACTTCGAGTCTGCCGCTGGCGTTCCTGACCAGAACGATCTGGCCGATGAAGTAAAACGGCGCATCGCGATCCCAGGCGCGCCACAGATCCTGAATCAATTGACGCACCTCGCGCTCGGTCCAGGTGTAGGGGCGCTGATAGCGCGGCACACGCAGGCCGTTCTTGCGCGTGAGCACGGCGGCGATGTTCATGATGCGAGAGGTAAGCCCCATCGGGGCGTCGCCGAATTCGCTCGCCATTCCTTGCCTCCTATCGGGCGTGATCTCGCTGGGAATGGTTACCTTCGATCAATCCGCACGCAACGTTCAGGTTCGCTGCGACGTGGACCCGCGCTTTCGTGTTTCACAAACGACACGTGTTGTCAGGCCGTGAAGTCGGGGCGGAGCTCAGCTTCGAACAAAGGCCCGGGCCCGATAGACGCGAACGCGCCGAATGCGCGCGCGGTAAGCGCCGACGCCAGCCCGCGCGCGGCGGTCGGATCCGTGAAGCCGACGCGGCGGGCGCGTGCGCGCCCCTGCTCCGCGATCAGCACATGCCGCACACGACGCGCGATCGCTTCGCCGGAGTCAAGCCAGACGCAGGCGCGCGGCGCCGCCGCCGCTAACTCCTCCGCCAGCAGCGGAAAGTGCGTACATGCCAGCGCCACCACGTCGATGTCGGCGCCGCCGGGGGTTTCGAACAGCCCCGCCACCGCGTCCGCGATCGCAGTCGCCGGGACTGCGTCGCCGCGCAGCTTGCGCTCAGCGGCATCGACCAGCGCCGCAGAGCCATGGCGCACGACGCGCACGCCCGCCGCGAACTGCGCAATGAGGTCGTTGGTGTAAGGCCGGCGAACGGTCGCGGGCGTGGCCAGCAGCCCGATGGTCCCGGTGCGGGTCAACGCCGCGGCCGGCTTGATCGGCGGCACCACGCCGACCACCGGCACGTCGAGTGCAGCGCGCACCGCGTCCAGCGCCAGCGTGGAGGCGGTGTTGCAGGCCACCACCACCGCATCCGGGCCCCATTGCGCGACCAGCCGCGCTAACAACATCGGCACCCGCTCGCGCAGTGCTGCGTCAGACTTAAGGCCGTAGGGCAGCCAAGCGTTGTCGGCGCAATAATCAAGTTCGAGCGCGGCGTCAGCGGCCGCGATTGCGTCGAGTACGGACAATCCGCCAATGCCGGAATCGAACACCAGGACGCGCTTCACCACATTAACCTTTGTGACAGCGCCAGCGCCGCGACCGCATTAACCATGTTGCTGATTTCACCAATGATTCCGTCGATGGCGGGGGCCGGCAACCGAGCTGTGGAAACCCAATTTTAACCGTATGAGCGAATCGTCCAATGGGATACTCAGGCTGGACGGGGTTTTTGGATAACGCGTTTACACGACGCGCGAACTCGGGGTCGAAACCATGAGTGCTGTCGGCAATTCTACCGTCGTTTTCATCACGCTTTCCGGGATTTTCTGGGGGGGATGGGCGTTCGGATCGCACACGCCCGAAGGACAGGAAGCGCTCGCGCGGGTCTATGAGGCCTACGCCGAGCAACAATCCGCCGCCAACGAAAATCTCTTCGACTCTACGGCGCTGCGCGCCATCGTCTGCGGCGCCGAAAACGCCGAGCAGAAGCCTTGCCTTGTCGTCTCGGCAGCCGGACGGATGTTCATCGTCGACGCCGGCGCCGGGGCCGCAGCGTCGCTGACGCGCCACGATATCCCCATGAGCCGCCTTGAAGCGGTGCTACTGACGGACGCCGGCCTCGAGCAAACCGCGGATCTCGATTCACTTTACGGTGAAAGCCGGCGCGCGCGTCCGAGCGCGTTGCTGCCGGTGTACGGTCCCGTCGATACCCAACGCATGGTCGATGGCCTGAACCAGGCTGCCGGCTTCGATGGCGCCAATAGCGGCCTGCAAGCATGGGGCCCCTCGCCCGAACCGGGCCGCTCGGTCATCGTGTTCGAGGGCGACGGCCTCGTGGTGTCGGCGTTCACGACCGAAGAGGACGCGTTCGCTGGGCGCGTCGGCTACCGCTTCGACTATCGCGGCCGCTCGCTGGTGGTCGGCGGTGATGGCCGTGTGGTGAGCGCGCAGGCGGCCGCCAACGCCGACGTGGTGCTGCAAAGCGCCCAAAGCGAAGTGCTGGCCCGCCTGCATCAGGAAGGCCCCGCAACCGCCGCCGAAGTGGCCGCGCAAGCACGCGCCGCCAATGCCGGCCTGGTGGTGCTGGTGGGCGCGGAAAATCAGATGGCGGCGCAGATGCAGGTGGCCGAGGCGCGCGCCGCCGGCCTGCAGGATGTGGTCGCCGGGCGCACCGGCACATTGTTTGAGTTGCCGCTCATCAACACCGAAGTGAACGTGCGCCCGCTCTAGGCGATCTCCTCGCAGTTGCGAAACAGATCAGGGAGGCCCCCCGCGGCCTCCCTTTTTTGTTGCCGACGGACTTAAGCCATCCAGCGCGTTAGAATGAGATCGGAGAGGCTTCTTCATGCCGGATATGAGGCTCGCGGCGCTCGCCGCCCATCGCTTTGGCTTCGGACCCAGGCCCGGAGAATTGCGCGCCATCGCTGGCGATCCGCGCGGCTGGGTGAAAGCGCAGCTCGGGCCGCAGAGCGCGCCGCCGCCGGCGATCGCCGCGCTGCCCGCCGCGGAAGACGACCTCTGGGCGTTCGGGCGCTGGCTGGTTCGGTTGCGCATGAACAGCGGCAGCGGCCAGCGCATGGAAGAGCGCGCCGAGCGCCAAGGCATCACTCAGGAGGAGCTGCGCGCGCTCTCGATCGAAGACCAGTTTGTGGAAAATTTCCGCGAGCGCGTCAGCCGCGCCATCGGCGCGCGCCTCGAGGCGGCGATGGTGTCTGAGCGGCCAGTGCATGAGCGCCAGGTGCACTTCTGGTCGAACCACTTCACGGTCTCGGCCGCCAAGCCGGCAGCGGTGGCGTTGCCGCCGTCGTTCGAGAAAGACGCCATCCGTCCCCATGTCGGCGGGCGCTTCGCCGACATGCTGCTCGCATCGAGCAAGCATCCGGGGATGATCGTTTATCTCGACAATTGGCTATCGGTAGGACCCAACAGCCAAGCCGCGCAACATCCCAACCGCGCTCGGCGCATTCCCGGCGGCGGTCGCGCCAGCGACATCAACGAGAATCTCGCGCGCGAAATTCTCGAACTGCAAACGCTCGGCGTCAACGGCGGCTACACCCAGGCCGACGTGCAGACGCTGGCGGCGATCATCACCGGCTGGACCTACGAGCGGCCGCGGCTGATGCAGCTGGTGCGCGAGAGCGGCGGCAGCCGCAGCGGCGGGGAATTGTTCGAGTTCGACGCCGACGCGCACGAGCCCGGCCCCAAGACGCTGCTCAATCGCACCTATCCCCAGACCGGCGTGGCGCAAGGCGAAGCTGCACTCGCCGATCTGGCCCGCCACCCCTCCACTGCCCGCTTCATCGCCGCCAAGCTGGCGCGCCATTACATCGCCGACGATCCGCCGCCCGCGGCGGTGGCGCGCATCGAGCGCGCGTTTGCGCAAAGCGAGGGCGATCTGCGCGTCACCATGGAGGCGTTGGTCGACAGCCCCGAAGCCTGGGCGACGCCGTTCGCCAAGTTTAAGCGGCCGGAGGAATACGCCATCGCGCTATTGCGGGCGGCTAATCTGCGCACGCTGCCCCCGGGCGCGGGGATCGCTGCGCTGAGCGCGATGGGCCAGCGCCCTTACTATGCGCCAGGCCCGGACGGCTGGTCCGACAGCGCCGAAAGCTGGCTGACGGCGGACCTGGTGTGGAAGCGGCTCGAATTCGCACAAGCCTACGCCGAGCGCATAGGACGCGCCGACGTCGATCCGGCGCAACTCGGCGACGCTTGCCTCGGTCCGCTGATGAGCAGCGAAACGCGCACCGCAATTTCGCGCGCCGAAAGCCCCGCGCAGGGCTTGGCGCTTCTGTTCGGCGCGCCGGAAATGCAACGGAGATGAGCATGCTCAATCGTCGCCATCTGCTGCTCGGCGCTGGCGGCGCCGCAGCGCTCAGCTTTCCCGCGCTCGCGTTCGGGCAAGCGCCGGCCACCGACAAACGGCTGCTGGTGGTGATCCTGCGCGGGGGCATGGACGGGCTTTCGGCCGCGCCGCCGCTCGGCGATCCCGCCTATGCCGGCGCACGCGGTCGCCTGGCGTTGCCGCGCAGCGGCGACAACGCCGCACTCGCGCTCGATTCCACCTTCGCCCTGCACAGGAATTTGCCGAAGCTGCATGCGCTCTATCGCGCCGGCGAGCTTCTGCCGATCCACGCCTGCGCCACCAACTATCGCGAGCGCTCGCACTTCGATGCGCAGAACGTGCTCGAAACCGGCGGCGCGCGCCCCTTCGCGCGCGACCACGGCTGGCTCAACGCCGCCTTAGGCGCGTTGCCGCGGGCGCGGCCGGAAATGGGCATTGCGCTATCGGCTCAGGCGCCGCTGATCGTGCGCGGGCCGACGCCGGTCGCAACCTGGTCTCCGTCCGGCCTGCCGGATGTCGATCAGGACACCATGGCGCGGCTGTTGGCGCTCTACCGGGAACGCGACCCCGCGCTTGCGGGAGCGCTCGATTCCGCGCTCAGCGCCAACCAGGTGGCGATGGAGTCCGGGGCCGACGAGATGAGTGGACGCGGCGCGCGCACGCTAACGCCGATCGCGCAGATTGCGGCGCGTTTCCTCAAAGCTGGAGACGGCCCGATCGCCGCTGTGCTCGAAATGGGCGGCTGGGACACCCACGCCAATCAGGGCGCCGAGCAAGGCGCGCTCGCGCGCGGGCTCACCGCACTCGACAACGGCCTCGACGCGTTCCGGACCGACATGGGCGCCGATTGGGCCAACACCGCGATAATCGTCGTCACCGAGTTCGGGCGCACCGTCGCGCCTAACGGGGCCGGTGGCACCGATCACGGGGCCGGAGCGGCTGCATTCCTCACCGGAGGCGCGGTGGCCGGCGGGCGGGTTCTCGCGGATTGGCCAGGCTTGAGCCGCTCGGCGCTGCACGAGGGGCGCGATTTGCGGCCCACCACCGACCTGCGTGCGGTGTTCAAGGGCGTTCTGGGCGACCATCTTCGCGTCGCGTCGTCGGCGCTGGAGCGCGATGTGTTCCCCGACAGCGCCGCGGCGCGCCCGATCCAGGGCTTGATCCGCGCGTAAGCGTGGACTCGCTGCGCGGGCGCACTAAACTGGCATTCGTATGCGCCGATTTATCCTTATCCTGTTTTCGGCGCTGGCGTTGGCCGCGCCGGCGCATGCGGATCGCTTTTCCCTCACTTACGATGGCCTGGGCCTGGGCTTCCTGCCGATCGGGGGCATGACCATCGACGCCAACGTCGAGGAGAGCAGCTACGAGGTGTCGGCGTCGCTGTTTTCGCGCGGCATCCTCAACCTGTTCGAACGCACCAACCTGCAGGCGACGGCGTCGGGCGTCATCGTCAATGACACGGTGGCGTGGCGGCGGTACGAACTCGACCACCGCTACAGCCGCAAGCACCGCACCATTTCCATGCATGTCGGCGACGAAGGCGTGGTCGTGGCCGAGATCGTGCCGAATTATCGTTTGTGGGGCGATCCTCCGACCAGCGATGCCCAGCGTCGCCAGTCGCGCGATCCTCTGTCGACGGTGATTGCGATGGCCATTGATGTCGGCCAGACGCGGCGTTGCTCGGGGGCTTATCCGGTGTTCGACGGGCGCTTCTACTATCTGCTCGAACTCGGCGGCGGCGACATCGACAATTTCCGCGGCGGCGGCTACGAGGGCGAAGTGCTGAAGTGCTCGCTTTCCTACATCGCAGTCGCAGGCTTCGAACAACAGGATTCAGGACGCCGACGCATCCCCGAGGGCGAAGTCTGGTTCGCGCTGATGCCGAACACACGCTTTGCGCCGCCGGTGCGTATTTCGACGCCGCTTTCGGCCGGCGGCGCCACGATCCGGCTCGCCAGCTTCCGTCGCGCCCGCGTCGAGGTGACAACCGCCACCGCGGCGGCGCCTTGAACGCGCGGATCGCCGCGGCGGAATTGCTGATCGCGGTGATCGATCAGGGCCGCACGCTCGACGAGGCGCTGACGCAAACGCCGAGCTTCGATGTGCTGCAGGGCCGCGACCGCGCCTTCGCGCGCGCACTGGTTACCGCGGCGCTGCGTAAGCTTGGCGGCGTCAGCGCTGTGCTGGACCGGTTCCTCGAGCGGCCGCTGCCCGAAACCGCCGCACATGCGCGCGCGCTGCTGCACATCGGCGCGACCCAGCTTTTGGTGCTGGGCACGCCTGCGCACGCCGCGGTCAGCGAAACCGTGGACGCCGCCAACGCGCTCAAACAAGCACGGGGCTTCGCCAAGCTCATCAACGCGGTGCTGCGGCGCGTAGCGCGCGAAGGCGCGGCGGTGATGGCGGAGCTGCCGGCGGGCGCTGACCTGCCGGCCTGGCTCTACGCACGCTGGCGCGCGACCTACGGCGCCGACGCCGAAGCGATCGCCGTGGCGCTGGCGCAAGAGCCGCCGCTCGATCTTACGGTAAAGAGCGACGCTGCGGCGTGGGCGCAGCGTCTGGGCGGCGTCGCGACACCCACCGGAAGCGTGCGGCTCGCGGCCGGCGCCGCAGGACCGCTCGAACAGCTCACCGGCTTCGCTGACGGCGCCTGGTGGGTGCAGGACGCGGCGGCGGCGCTGCCTGCAAGGCTGCTCGGCGAGGTGGCCGGCGAACGCGTGCTCGATCTGTGCGCCGCGCCGGGGGGCAAAACGCTGCAGCTGGCCGCAGCCGGCGCACACGTTACCGCCGTCGACAAGTCGGCCTCGCGGCTTGCACGCTTGCGCGAGAATCTCGCGCGCACGCGGCTGAGCGCCGAGATCGTGTGCGCGGATGCGCTGGCGTTTCGCGCTGAGCCTTTCGACGCGGTGCTGCTGGATGCGCCCTGCGCCGCTACCGGGACGTTGCGCCGCCATCCCGAAGTCGCCTGGCTGCGACGACCGGGCGACATTCGCATGCTGGCAGAACTGCAGTTGCAACTGCTCGACGCCGCCGCCGGGCTGCTCCGGCCGGGCGGGCGCCTAGTCTACGCAGTGTGTTCGCTAGAGCCGGAAGAAGGCCCCAGCCTCGCGACGGCGGCGCTGCGGCGCGGCTGGCGGCGAGCCCCGATCAGCGCCGGCGACATCGAAGGGGCCGAGGCGTTCGTCACCCCGGACGGCGACCTTCGCACGCTCCCCTCGCATTGGGCCGAAACCGGCGGCATCGACGGCTTTTACGCCGTCAGGCTTGTGCGATCGAGCGCCGGATAGTCCACGTATCCCTCGGGCCCGTCCGCATAAAAGGTGGCGGCGTTCCATTCGTTGAGCGGCGCGCCCGCGCGCAAACGCTCCGGCAAATCGGGGTTGGCGATGAAGAGCTTTCCAAACGCCACCGCGTCGGCGTCGCCGCGACCGACGGCGGCTTCGGCGCTTTCGCGCGTATAGCCTTCGTTGGCCACCAGCGGGCCGCCGAATTCGCGCTTCAACAGCGGCGAGATGCTGTCGGCCGCTTCGTGTTCGCGCGTACAAATGAAGGCCAGCTTGCGCTTGCCCAGTTCGCGCGCGACGTAAGAGAAAGTCGCGGTCAAGTCGCTGTCACCCATGGCGTGCGCATCGCCGCGCGGCGCCAGGTGCATGCCGACGCGCCCAGCGCCCCACACCGACACGCACGCATCCGCGACTTCGAGCATCAGCCGAGCGCGGTTCTCGATGGCGCCGCCATATTCATCGTCGCGCGCGTTGACGCTGTCCTGCAAAAACTGATCGAGCAAGTAGCCGTTGGCGCCGTGAATTTCGACGCCGTCAAAGCCGGCGCGCAAGGCATTCTCGGCGCCCTTACGATAGGCCTGGATGACGCCGGCGATCTCGTCGCGCCGCAGTGCGCGCGGCGTGGGATAATCCGTTTTCGGCCGCAGCAGGCTCACGTGCCCCTTGGCCGCAATGGCGCTCGGCGCCACCGGGTCGGCCCCGTTCAGATACGCTGGATGCGAAATCCGGCCCACGTGCCATAGCTGCAGTGCGATTCTCCCGCCGGCAGTGTGAACTGCGTCGGTGATCGCGCGCCAGCCGGCGACCTGCTCTTCCGACCAAATGCCCGGCGTGTTGGGATACCCAACCCCCATCGGATCCACCGAAGTCGCTTCGGTGATCAGGAGCCCGGCGCTCGCGCGCTGGACGTAGTAGTCGCACATCAGGGCGTTCGGCGTGCGGTTGTCGACCGCGCGGCAGCGGGTCAAGGGTGCGAGCAGAACGCGATTGGGCAACGACAATTCGCCGAGTCGAATCGGCTCGAACAATACGCTCATGAAATGATTGCCCCTCGGAGCGGCCCGCTGGGCCCGCGCGCAATGCATTTGGGCGCCGATGGGGGGCCCCGCAAGCCCCGCCCATTGCGCGTTTGCGCCCCGGCAGGTAACCACGAGCCATGGCGCAAACCCTGATTGCACCGTCGATTCTGGCGGCGGACTTCGCAAAGCTGGTCGATGAAGTGCGCGCGGCGGAAGCCGCGGGCGCCGACATGATCCATGTCGACGTGATGGACGGGCACTTCGTGCCCAACATCTCCATCGGCCCCAGTGTCGTGAAATCCATCCGCTCCCACTCCATGCTGCCGTTCGACGTGCATCTGATGATCGCGCCCCTCGACCCCTAC
>CAZNTI010000019.1:0-14209 GCA_964575885.1 uncultured Terricaulis sp. | reverse complement strand
GCCTCGTAGAGGGCGTGGATCAGGTGTTCGCGGCTGGCGATGAGATGCTGCGTCATGGCCCCATGTTAAAGCCAACAGAGCCTTCTGGAACAGGCCATTTCCAAGCCCGCCGGGCTTTGGCATTGTCGTCCGCGTGAAGGGAAAGCAATTTTCAACCGACGACCTTATCGCCTGCTACCGGCGCGGGGTGTTCCCTATGGCGGAGGGTCGTAACGACGAAGGCTTCTTCATCGTCGACCCGGAGTGGCGGTGCACCTTCCCTCTCGATGCGTTTCACGTTCCCCGCCGGCTTGCGCGCACCCTGCGCAGCGCTCGTTTCGCCTTCACCATCGATCGCGACTTCGACGCCGTGATCGACGGCTGCGCCGCGCCTGGACCGAACCGGGAAGACACCTGGATCAATGTCGACATCCGTGCGCTCTACCGCGAACTTCACGCACGCGGCGTCGCCCACAGCGTTGAGACACGGATCGACGGCGACCTCGTCGGCGGCCTCTACGGCGTGGCGCTGGGGGGGGCATTTTTCGGCGAAAGCATGTTTTCGCTCGCCGCCGACGCCAGCAAGGCGGCCCTGGTGCACTTGGCCGCGCGGTTGCGGGTTGGCGGCTTTGCGCTGCTCGACGCGCAATTCATGACCCCCCACCTCGAGCAGTTCGGCGCGCGCACGCTGTCGCGCAAGGCCTTCCAGAAGCTGCTTGCGGCGGCGCTGGAAAAACCGGCGAACTTCGCAGCGTTGCCGCAGAACGCGCCGCCAGAAGCCCTGCTCGAGGCGTTGCGCTAAGCGCTTCGCTATCGCGCGATCTGCGCCAACCCGCCCATGTAGGGCGCGAGCGCCTTCGGCACCTGGATGGAACCGTCGGCCTGCTGATAATTCTCCAGGACCGCGACCAACGTGCGCCCGACCGCTAGGCCCGATCCGTTCAGCGTGTGCACCGGTTGCGTCTTGCCCTCGGCGTCCCGATAGCGGGCGCTCATGCGGCGGGCCTGGAAGTCGCCGCAGTTCGAGCAGGAGCTGATCTCTCGGTACTTGCCCTGGCTCGGCAGCCACACTTCGAGATCGTAGGTCTTGCGCGCCGAGAAACCCATGTCGCCGGCGCACAGCAGCATCACCCGATAGGGCAGCTCCAGCCGCTGCAGAACCTCTTCGGCGCAGGCAAGCATGCGCTCATGCTCGGCCTGGCTGTGCTCGGACGCGGTGATCGACACCAGCTCCACTTTACGGAACTGATGCTGGCGGATCATGCCGCGGGTGTCGCGCCCTGCAGCGCCCGCCTCGGCGCGAAAACACGGCGTGTCGGCGGTGAAACGCAGCGGCAGCACGGTTTCGTCGAGAATCTGCTCGCGCACCAGGTTGGTGAGCGCGACTTCAGCGGTGGGGATCAGCCAGAAATCCTCCTGCGTGGGCGCAGCCTCCAACAATTCCTTCATCAGGGCCGTCGGCTTCACCTGACCCTGGCGGCGTTCGAACTCGTCATCGAAGCGGTCGAGGGCGCCAAACAGCAGATCTTCGCGGCTGACAGTTCGTGCGGCGGTGAACTGATCGTCCACGAATTTCGGCAGCTGCCCGGTGCCGAACATCACGTGATCCTTCACCAGGATCGGCGGATTCACTTCAGTATAGCCGAACTCGGTGGTGTGCAGATCAAGCATGAACGCGGCCAGCGCGCGCTCCAGGCGCGCGAGCGCACCTTTGAGGACCACAAAGCGCGCGCCCGACATGCGCGCGGCAGCTTCGAAATCCATCATCCCGAGGGCTTCGCCGAGCGCAACATGGTCGGCCGTCAATTCCAGCGCCGGCGGTCCGTTGCCGGCTTGGATGTACCAGCGCCGCACTTCGACGTTGGCCTCCTCGTCGGGGCCGTCCGGCGCATCGGGGGCCGGCAAATTCGGCAGCGACGCCAGCAGACCATCGCGCAGGGTTTGCCATCGGGCCTCCTCGGCCCCCGCCTCCTCGATCCGAAGCTTGAGAGCGGCGACTTCGGCCATCAGACGCTCGGCGTCGGCATCTTTTTTTTGCGCTTTCGCCTGACCGATTTCCTTGGAGGCCGCGTTGCGTCGCGCCTCAGCCTCCTGCTTGGCGGTCGCCGCGGTGCGCAGCTTGGCGTCTGCGGCGATGATCGCTTCGGTCTGGGGCGCAAGCCCGCGCCGCGCCCAGCCGGCGTCATAGAGCGAAGGGTTTTCGCGGATGGCCCTGATATCGTGCATACGCGCGAGCGTTAGTTTATCGCCGCCCCTTGGGCAACTCCTGGCGCCTAGCCGCCGACGCTGGCCTGCGCTTAGCCCGCGCCTTGCGCGGCTTCCGCGGCGTCTCGGCGCGCGCGCGCCCGCTCGATCGCCCAAACGATCCAGATCGAAATCTCGTAAAGTGCATATACCGGCACGGCCATCACAAACATCGAGAAGACATCGTTCGGGGTCACCAGCGCCGAGAACGCGGCGATACCGACGATGGCGTAGCGGCGGCCCTTGCGCAGCATCGGCGCGGTCACCATCCCCACGCGACCCAGGAGCGAAAGCACCACCGGCAGCTGAAACATCAGCCCGAAAGCCAGCACCAAGGTGGTCACCAGGCCCATATATTCTTCGACCTTTGGCAGATAGCGCACGCGCACTGCGCCTTCGGTCACTTCCTGGCTCAGGGCGAAGTTCAGCGCGAACGGCATCGCCACATAAAAAACGAACGCGCCGCCAAGGCTGAACATCACGGGCGCTGCAATCAGAAACGGCAACGCCGCGGCGCGCTCGCGCCGGTACAGACCCGGCGCGATGAAGGCGTAGACCTGCCACGCGATGATCGGGAACGTCGCCACGATGGCGGCGAACAACGCGATCTGCATCTTGACCGAGAAGAAGCCGAACGCGCCGGTGTTGATCAGCTCCACGCCCTGGCTGGCGCGCTCGGGATACACGCTGGCCATCGCCGTTTGAAACGGCTCAACCAGGAACAGAAAAATCGGCTCGACGAAAACGAAGCAGACGATGAAGCCGAGCACGAGCCAGATCGCGACTGTCATCAGCCGTGAACGCAGCTCGGTCAGGTGATCGAGCAGCGGCGCCCGCGAGGCCTCAATGTCGTCGTCGTCTGTGAGCACGGGCTTCTTGGCGGCCTGGGTCACGGCGCACTCCGCGACACCGGCTCGTCAAACCGCGGCTGCTCGGTGGCAGCCGGTGCGGCGTCATCGTCGTGGCGGGCGCCCGGCGTGCGCTTGGGCGCGTCAGCGTTCTCCTCAGCAGCGGCGGAATGCGCCTCGCCGGCCGGCGCCTCTGGCGGCGCCGCTGCGGCGCCCGGCTTGGGTAAGCCTGCGTAGTCTTCAAGCGTTGGCAGCGGCTTGCTGAACTCGCGCCCGATCTCGTTCAGCGACGTCGTGCGGCGCAGCGCGTCGACCTCGCGCCGCAATTCGTCAAGCTCGGCCTGGCGCGCGAGTTCATCGAAGCCGCTGCGGAATTCCTGCGCCATGCCACGCAGCCGGGCGGTCCAGCGCCCAAGCTTGCGCAGCATGAGCGGCAAATCCTTCGGTCCGATCACCACAAGGGCAAGGACGCCCAGGATGAGGATTTCGTTGAAGCCGAGGCCCGGCAGCATGGGCGCCTACCCGCTAAGACAGGCGCGTCAGCTAGACGCGCGGTCGTTGTTGCTGGTCTGGTCGGGCACTTGCCGGGGCGGATCTTGCGTGGGTTGGCTCTCACTGTCGGACAAGCCTTTGCGGAAGCCGCGGATGCCCTTGCCGAGGTCCTCCATCAAACCGGAAATGCGGCCGGGGCGGGCAAACAGCAGGAACGCCAGGGCCAGAACGATCAGAAGCGGAATCAGTCCTGGGAAATGCATTGAGAACTCCTTTGGCCGGCGCGCGCGCGCTTACCCATCCGGATCCATATGATCCACGAAAAAGTTTGCCTGGTCCTCACCTTCGGACAGCGGCTCTTCGTCCTGGGCCAGATCGTCGCTCGGCCGCGGCACCTCGATCACCGAAGCTGCGCGCGGATCGAGCAGGCCCAAGCCCTTCAGATCGTCCTTGCCCGGCAGCGCGTCAAGCGAGGCCAGGCCGAACTGGGCCAGGAAAGCGTCGGTCGTCCCAAAGGTTAGCGGCCGTCCTGGGGTGCGCCGGCGTCCGCGAGGCCGGATCCAGCCGATCTCCAGCAGCAGCTCCATCGATCCGCGCGAGAGCGACACGCCGCGGATGTCCTCGATCTCGACTCGAGTCACCGGCTGGTGGTATGCGATGACCGCCAGAGTTTCCATAGCAGCCTTGGGCAACCGCTTGGGCTGGGCGCGGGTTTCCGCAAACAGTCCGGCCAAATCCGGCGCCGATTGAAAGCGCCACCCGGCGGCGGTCTCCACCAACTCGACCCCGCGTCCCGCATAATCGCGCCGCAGCCGCATCAGCACCGCCGCCACGTCCACCTCCGGCCCCAGCTTTTGCGCGAGTTCGGCGGCCCGCATCGGCTCGCCGCCGGCAAACAACAGCGCCTCGGCGGCCCGCATCGCGTCGACCGAAGGCCCCGCCCGCGGGCGTTCGCCGCCCTCGGCGAAAGCGTCTTCAATCCGGCGCATCGCGTCGGCGAGCGGTGGGGGACCGTCACTCTGAGTCATTGCCGCCATCATGGACCCGCCGGGCGCGAACGAACAGCGGCGCGAACGCCTCGGCTTGGCGGAGATCCATTTTGCCCTCGCGCGCCAGTTCGAGGGCGGCGCCAAAGGTCGAGGCGAGGTAGCTTTGCGGCGGCGGCGCATCAGGGCTTGCTTCCCCGACCGGCGCCACCGCATCGATGGCGCGCCAGTCAGCCAGTGTGTTCAGCGCCTGCTCCAGGCGCTTGCGGGCGGTTTCCAGCGGGTAGGCGCGGCGCACCGTGGTGGTGTAAGCGCGCTTGCGCACCCCCCTGCTACGCTCGGCGCAATAGGCGTTGAGCAATTCGTAAAGGTCAGCGCGCCAGGCCGTGGTCGTTGTCAGCGCCACCGGCTGCGGCTGACCGTTGAGGAAGACGTCGCGATCCAATTGCGGCGCCTCGTCAAGGCGTTTTGCGGCGGCGCGCGCCAACTGCAGGCGCATCAGCTTCTGACGCAGCGCCGCCTCCAGCTCGACCGGATCGGGTTCATCCTCGCTGATCTGCGGTTTGGGGATCAGCATGCGCGACTTGAGCAGCGCAAGCCACGCCGCCATCACCAGATAGTCGCCTGCGATCTCCATGTTGTGGGCGCGCGCCTCTGAAATGAAGGCGAGAAACTGATCGGCGATCTCGGCCACCGAAACTTTGCCCAGGTCTATTTTGCGCGCCCGCGCCAGCTCTAACAGCAGGTGCAAAGGGCCTTCAAAGGCGTCCAACGCAAGCAGCAGCGCTTCGCGGCCCTCGGCGTCCTCGGCGGCCCCGAAGTCGAGTTCGGTTTGATCGGCGCGCTCGCTCATTGCGCCGCCAATTCCCGGAAGCGCACCCAGCCGGCTTCGGGGTCGAACGTATCGGGCGTTCGCCGCGCGGCGGCTTCAACGACAGCGGCGCGCGCCAAGGCGGGCCCCGCGAGCGGCCGACACCCCTCGGCTGCCGCCCTCATGTCCTTCAACACGCCGGAACATTGCAGCACCACGTCGCAGCCGGCGTCGAGCGCGGCTCGCGCACGCTCCCGCAACCCACCCTTTATCGCGAACTGCAACGCCTGCATGTCGAGATCGTCGGTGAATAACAGCCCCTGAAAGCCAATGCGGCCGCGAATGATCTCGTTGATCACCGTGGGCGAGAGCGTGGCCGGGCGCTGCACATCCCAGGCGTCATAGACAATGTGGGCGGTCATCGCCGCTTCAGCGTCGGCCAGCGCGGCGAACGGCGCCACGTCAAGCTCGAGTTCGGCGTCGCTGGCGCTGACCCGCGGCAACGCAAAATGGCTATCGACGCGTGCGCGTCCGTGCCCCGGCATGTGCTTGATCGAACCGGCGACGCCGCCGGCGTGCAAGCCGTCGAGGGCGGCGCGGGCCAGCAACGACGCGGTCCGCGGATCGGGCGAGAACGCGCGGTCGCCGACGATTTTGTCGCTGCCAGGCGCCGGCACATCGAGCACCGGCGCGAAATCGCCGTTGACGCCCATGCCCTTGAGTTCGTGAGCGATCAGCCGATAACCGAGGCGCGCCGCCTCAATGCCCGCATCGCCGTGCTGCGCATGCAGCGCGCCGTAGGCTGCAGCGGCCGGCCAGGCAGGCCATTCCGGAGGTTTCAGACGCGCAACGCGCCCACCCTCCTGGTCGATCCAGATGACGGCGTCGTGGCCGGCCGCTTCGCGCAGCTCAGTGCAAAGTGCGCCGACTTGCGCCCGCGACACGCACGCTTCGCGAAACAGGATGAAGCCCCAGGGACGCGCATCCCGCAGGAACGCGCTCAGCTCAGCGTCGAGTTTGGGCTGTCTGAGGCCTAGAGCGCAAGAAAGCAGCGACATGAACTCATTTTACCGCGCCGCGACGATGCAGTCCTGCCCCATTCGCCTGATCCGATCGCAAAATCGCGATGCGTTCACACGATCAGCGAAGTAACCCGCGCGCACGCGGTAGTAGACGCCGCGCTGGCCCAAATCCGCGCGTTCTACGTCCAGCTGCGCTGGCGCAAACAGGTCCGGCGCCCGCGACGCGAGCCGCCGCCAGGCGGCGTCGACCGCCGTCTCAGACTGCAGCGCCGCCAATTGGGCCACATACGGGCCCTCATCGGCAAAGCTCGGCGCCGGGCCAAGCGCGCCGGGGAGCGTGGGCATTGGCGTCTCGACGACGAGCGCCTCGGGCCCCGGACGAGGCGTCGCTTCGACTTCGGCCTGGTTGCCTTCAAGGCTGTCAAAGAACGCGTTCTGCTCGACCTCGTCGGGCGCATTGGCGGCCTCCGCCGGCGGCGCGCTCTTGTAGGCGCTGCTCGGCGGGGCGATGCGTGGCGTTTCCGGCGGGCTAAACAATTGCCAAACGAAACCGCCGAAGCTCAGCGCCACCACCAGCATCAACACGTAAACGACACCCGCGTGGCGGCCAGTGTCGTCATAGGCGTGCGCGCGCGGATATCTCGCAGCCAAATCCGTACCCCCTCGGGAATCGCCAGCGCGACTAACATAGCACGCGCGCGCTAGGGCGCGTTCGAGCCCAAATCGCCGATTGCGTCAGTCCGGTTCGGCAATGACAAAATCAGACTAGAGCTTAACAAGCGGTTTCGCGACGCTCGCCACGAGCGCTGCGGTGATCGCGCCCGCCGACGTGCCGGCGACGCCCGCGGGCTGAACATGGCGGTTCTTTTCAAGGCAGCTCAGCGCACCGACGTGCGCGAAGCCTTTCGCGCCGCCGCCCTCGAAAACGATGTAAGGGGACAGCGTCTGCTCGTCGTCCATTCAGGTTCCGCGCCCCGCCTTCACCGCCAGCTTTCCAGATTGAGCAAACGGCGGTGCTCGTCTATCGCAAAATTGTCGGTCATTCCAGCCAGGTAGTCGCACACCGCGCGCGCCGTTGCAGGCGTGCCCGGATCGAGGCGTTTGGCGTTCCAGCGTCCAGGCAGCAGGCGCGGTTCCCCAACCAGCGCCTCGAACATCTCACGCAGCAACAGACGCGCCTTGGCGCAGGACCGATTCACTTTCCAATGCCGGTACATGCGCGCCATTAAGAAGCGCCGCAACACCGCCTGGTGTTCGTTCATGACGTCGGAGAACCCCACCAGCGGCCGGCCAGCGCCGCGCACCGCTTCGACACTTTCCGGCCTTGCGTCATCGAGCCGACGCTGGCTCTCCCAGACCAGATCGTCGATCCAGACGCCGATCAGCCGACGCACAAGCTCCGCCACCGTGCGGGTCTCTTCCAAGCCAGGATAGTCCTTCTCGACGCTGGCCAGCACCCGCGCCACCATCGGCACTTCGGCGCGCAATTCGGCGAGCGTGAAAAGCTCCGCGCGCAAGCCGTCATCGATGTCGTGATTGTTGTACGCGATGTCATCGGCGTGCGCGGCGACTTGCGCTTCGAGGCTGGGCCAGCCGTCAAGCTCAAGATCGTGCGCTGCGACGTATTCCTGGATCGCCACCGGCAAATCCTCGAGCCGCACGCCGCTACGGATCAGCGGCCCATTGTGCTTCACTGCGCCTTCGAGCGTTTCCCAGGTGAGATTGAGCCCATCGAACGCGGGATACTTGTGCTCAAGTTTGGTCAGCACCCGCAAAGTCTGGGCGTTGTGGTCGAAGCCGCCGAACCCCTCCATACAGGCGTCGAGCACTTCCTCGCCGGCGTGCCCGAACGGAGGGTGACCGAGGTCGTGGGCCAGCCCCAGCCCCTCGGCCAGTTCATCGTCGAGGCCAAGCCGGCGCGCGCCCGCCCGCGCCAGCTGCGCCACTTCAAGCGAGTGGGTCAGCCGGGTGCGGTAGTAGTCGCCCTCATGGGCCACGAACACCTGGGTCTTGCCCTTGAGACGGCGAAAGGCGCTGGAGTGGACGATACGATCCCGGTCGCGCTCGAACGGCGTGCGAGTCGGGCTTTCAGGCTCAGGATGCAGCCGGCCGCGCGAGCGGGAAGGGTCGCTGGCGTAGGCCGCCCGCGGCTGCCGCCTATTGCCCACGTCCTGCACGGCCGCCGGCTTTTGCCGCTTTGGCGATTTTTGCCTCTCCGCCGCCAAGCCACTTCTCCTATCGCCCAAGTTCGGACCATATATAGCCTTGGTATCGCTGAGGAACCGATCAAGGATCTGCGTAAGACATGTTAAGCGTTGATCTCACCTCCGCCGCCGCCGACCGCATCAAGACCGTGGTCGCGGGAGAGCCGGCCGGCGCGGGCCTTAGGGTGGCGGTAGAAGGCGGGGGATGTTCCGGCTTTCAGTATGAGATTGCAGTCGCCGCTGGCGCCAACCCAGGCGACCTGGTGGTTGAACGCGACGGGGCGCGGCTCTTTGTCGATCCGGTTTCCCTGCCTTTCCTGTTGGGTTCGGTAGTGGACTGGGCCGACGAGCTGATCGGCGCGTCGTTCAAGGTCAACAACCCCAACGCCAAGTCCGCCTGCGGCTGCGGCGTCAGCTTCGCGGTATAAGGCCGATGTTCGGGCGCGCCTCCAGCTTCGATCGCGGGCTCGACGCCTTCGAGCGCGGTGACTGGAAGCGCGCGCGGCGCCTGCTTGAAGAAGCGATGATGGACGAGGAGCGCGCCGTCGGCTTCTACCACCTGGGGTTGCTCTACTGGCGCGGACTGGGCGGAGACACCTCACAGCGCGCCGCCGTCGATTGTTTCTCGCGCGCCGCCGAGTCGGGCCACCCCGGGGCCCAGACAGCCTACGGCATCGCGCTGCGTTCAGGGATTGGCGCGGAGAAGAACCCCGAGGGCGCGCGCGTGCAGTTCCGCGCCGCCGCCGGAGCGGGCGATTGTGCGGCGATGGTCCAGCTTGCCGCCATGAGCGAGCCTGAGGACACCAAACGCTGGCTGCTGCGCGCCTCCGAACTCGGCCATGCGCCGGCGATGCGCGCGCTCGCCGACCTGCTCATGAAGGATGACCCGGTGGAAGCGCTCTCATGGCTCTACACGGGCGCTGCGCTTTCTGGTGAGGATGCTATCCGCAAACGCGCCGCAGCGCTGGCTAAAGAAATGAGCGCCGCCGAGATCGACGCCGCGCAAAAGGCCGGCCGCGCCTACGCCAAGGACATCAATCAGCGTGCGCGCGAACGGGGGCGGTGAATGGACGTATCGGACGCACTGAAGCAGCGCATTTCGGTGCGCGCCTTCAAGCCCGATCCCGTCCCGGAGTCGCTTCTGCGCGACATCCTCGAAGTTGCAAAATTTGCGCCCTCGGGCGGAAATCTGCAGCCCTGGCGATTGATCGCTGTGGCCGGCGCCGAACGCGATGCGCTGGTGGCGCTGGCGCGGTCGAACCTGCCGGGCGACGAAGGCGAACGCTTGGTCTATCCCGCGAACTTGTGGGAGCCGTTCCGCTCGCGCCGCTTCAAGGTCGGCGAGGACATGTACGCGCTCATGGGCATTCCGCGCGAGGACAAGACTGCGCGGCTTATGCATCTGGCGAAGAATTTCGAGTTCTTTGGCGCGCCTTGCGCTTTGTTTTTCGTAATCGACACGCGCATGGGTCATGGCCAATGGGCGCACCTTGGCATGTTCATGCAGTCGATCGCACTGGCGGCGCTGGAGCGCGGCGTGTCGAGTTGCATGCAGGAAGCCTGGGCCCGCATGCGCGCCCCGCTGCACGTCCATTTCGGCCTCGGCGAAAACGAAATGATCTATTGCGGCATGGCGCTGGGCTACGCCGACGAGAGCGCGCCGGTGAACGCCCTGCGCTCGGATCGAGCGCCGCTTGAAGAGATCGCGGAGTTCAGAGGATTTACGCCGCCGGCTGACCGCTGAACCAAGCTTTCAATCGCTGCTGCGGGTATTTCCCAAGACGCCGTCCTCGGCGAAATCCACAATCGCGAAGATAAGCCCCATCAGCAGCAGCCAGCCGATCGGGGCGAGCAGCAGCGGCATCGCGAGATGGTGGCCCTCCGCATATGCCTGCCACGCCGCGCGGACAGCAAAGAAAGCCGCCGCAGGGTATACCCAGCACATCGCCTCAGCCACCATGCGGGCAAGTTGCGAGCGCCAGTGCGCGCGCTCCTCCGCAGAGAGCAGACGCACCGCGAGCCCAAGGCTCGCCAGCGCCACAACGCCATGAAAAATGGTGAAGGCCCACAGGATCACGATCATATGGCGAGCTTACACCGCCCCTCCCCTGGAGGGGAGGGGTCCGGTTGCGCTAGACACAATGCCATGTCCCTCAAAATCGCTGCTTGGAACGTCAATTCGATTCTCGCACGCCTGCCGACGGCGCTCAAAGTGTTCGAGGCGGTCGGCGCCGATATCTGGTGCCTGCAGGAGATCAAGTGCGAAGACGCCCGCTTTCCTCGCTTCGAGTTCGAAGCCATGGGCTTCAACGTCGAAACCTTCGGCCAGAAAAGCTATAACGGCGTCGCCATCCTCTCAAAGCACCGGATCGAGGACTTCATCCGCGGCGTACCCGGCTTTGCGCATGACCAGGCGCGCTATCTGGAAGCTGTGATCGCAGCGCCCGGCGGGCCGGTGCGGGTAGCCTCCATCTACGCGCCTAACGGCAATCCGGTGGGCACGGAGAAATTTCAGCTCAAATCGGACTTCATGTCTGCGCTCAACGCCCATGTGCGGACAGTGCTGCCGCTCGAGGAGCGCTTTGTGGTTGCCGGCGACTACAATGTCATCCCGAGGGACGTCGATTGTCACGACCCGACCGCGTGGGCGGGTGACGCGCTTTTCCACCCCGACGTGCGCGCATCGTATCGGGCCCTGCTCAATCTCGGCCTTACCGACGCCTACATGCAGGCCGACGCCGCCGCGCACAAATACACATTCTGGGACTATCAGGCGGGCGCTTGGCAAAAGGATCACGGCATCCGCATCGATCACCTGCTGCTTTCGCCGCAGGCAGCCGACACGCTGGAGCGGGTGGAAATCTACAAAGCGGCGCGGGCGCTGGAAAAAGCCAGCGACCACGTGCCAATCGTCGCCACATTTACCTAGCTCAGTTAGCCATCGTCGCGCTGGCCGGTCCCAGCGTCGCCGTCATTGGGATCGTCTTCCTCCACCGCCGGGATCGCGTAACCGCCCGAGAACCAGCGATTCAAATCCACGTCGGCGCAACGTTTGGAGCAGAATGGCCGGTAGCGCGGATCCTGCGGGTTGCCGCAGATAACGCATTTGCCTTTGCTCACAGCGCCCTCGCATCAATCTTGTCGCGCGGCCAGAACGCGCCTGGCGCTGCGGCGTCAAGCGCCCAGCGCATGCCGATCCGGCCCGAAAGCGCTGCCCGCCATTCGATCGCGCCGAGATCGAGCCACGCCTTCACCTCCGGCGCCACGGTGCACGCGATCTGGCGCCCGGCTTGCGCCCGCCCTTCGCGCTCTATGGCGCGCAGCGCCGCAAGCGCGATCGTCTCGACGCTCAGCCGGCCGCTGTCGTCGCGCAGCCGCTCGTGCAGCGGCGTGCGCAATTGCGCGCGCGCCAGCTCAAACACGCCGAACCGCGACAGCCCGCCAAACTGCACACTCCAGGGATCGCCGGCGAAAGCGGCGCGCACTGCGTCTTCCAAAAGCTTGGCGTGGGCCTTCGCCCGCATCGAAACGAAGTCGATTGCAATCACGCCGCCGAGGTTGCGCAACCTGATCTGGCGCGCCGCTTCCTGCGCGGCGGCAATGTTGAGGTCGAGCGCAAAACGCTCCGGGTCGCCGCTGCCCTGCCGGCCCCCCGCATCGACGTCGATAGCAACCAAAGCCGATGTGGGGTCGACGCTCAACACACCGCCGCCAGGGATCGGCGCAAGCCGCGCCAGCGCGTTCTCGATCGCTGCATCGAGGCGTGTGCGCGTGAAAGCGTCGGCCGGACCCGCGGCGGCGAGCGCTGCGTCGCTCTCGTGGCGGTCGATGCGGTGCGCCGGCTCGCCGTCATGGCCCACCTCGCGAAGCTCGACCACTGGGTTCTTGCCGCGCGCCGACTCGCGCGACACCGAGGCCACCACACCTTGTCCCTCGCGCAGCGCCTCCCGCGTGCGCCCGAGGCGCACGCGCCCGTCATCGCCGAGCGGCATGAAACCCTGTTCGTCGCGAAGCCCAAGATCGAGGAACGCACCGCGGCGGCGGCGGTCAATTTCGCGCACGCGCGCGCAGTAAAGTTCACCCCACCGCGCACGCCTGCCCTCGTCACTGGCGCGGGCGACATCGAGCGCCACGAGTTTGCCCCCCCGCAGCAGCGCTTCGCGCGCTTCGCCAATGGCGCCGTCGCGCCAGACCTCCAGAACTTCGCTCAAGCCCCGCCCTCGAGCAATTGCGCCGTCTCGTAAAGCGGCAAGCCGACTACGGACGAGTACGAGCCGACAATGCCGGTGATGAAACGCGCGGCATGCCCCTGCACGGCGTAGCCGCCCGCCTTGCCGCGCCATTCACCGTCGGCGATGTAGGCCTCGATCTCGGCTGTCGACAGCCGCTTGAACGCGACCCGCGTTTCAACCAGCCGATCGCGCAGCGCTCCGGAAGGGGTGCGCACCGCGACCCCTGTGTAGACGCGATGCGAACGCCCGGAGAGCAATGACAGGCAGGCGCGCGCCTGGGCTTCGGTTTCCGCTTTCGGCAAAATGCGCCGGCCAACCGCAACAACTGTATCGGCAGCCAACACCATCGCCCCCGCCGCATCCACGGCCCCGGCCTTGTCCCGCGCCAGCCGCACCGCCAAAGCGCGCGGGGTCTCCTTAGGCTTCGGCGTTTCATCGATATCGGCGGCGACCACAGCGTCGGGCGCAATGCCGATCTGGGCGAGCAACGCTAGCCGGCGCGGGCTCGCGCTCGCCAGCACCAGCCGCGGCGTCATGCGCGTTTCGAAAGGCCCAAACGGCGCGCGATGATGCGATCAACGGTGCGCGGCGGCAAAAGCCGCGGCAGCGTGCGATCCATGAACGGGCGGCGCAAGATGGCATAGCGCACCTTCGGGGCTTCGTCGGTGAAGCAGCGCCAGATCAGGTCCGCCACGGCCTCGGGCGCCAAACCTTCACGGCCCTGCTTCAACATGTAGTCGGCCACCCGATCCACCATCTTGGCATAGGGTGTGTTGTTGAAGCGCTTGAGATCGTTCTGCTCGGCCTTGTCCCAGATCGGGGTGGCGATAGCGCCTGGACCGATGACGATGACGTCGATGCCATAGAGCATCAGCTCCCGGCGCAGCGATTGGGAATAGCCCTCGAGTGCGAACTTGGACGCAGAATACGGCCCTACGAACGGAGCGCCATTTTGGCCGCCGACCGACGAAATCATCACGATGCGGCCTGGCTTGCCGCTGCGCTCTGGATCGGCGCCGAGCAGATCGGCGAAAGCCCGCGTCACGTTGTGCACGCCGAAGAGGTTTATCTCGAACTGTCGGCGCAGATCTTCGGTGTCGAGGTGCAGCAGGGGGCCGGGCACGGCGATACCGGCATTGTTCAAGAGCCCCAACAGACGCCGCCGACCCAGCGCTTCCGCCACCTTCGCCGCGCCGGCGCGCACGGCGGGCTCGTCTGAAACGTCGAACACAAGCGGCGTCACGCCCGCGCCAAACTCTTGCGTGAGGCCATCGGCGTCAGCCTGCTTGCGCACGCTTGCAAAAACGTGCGCGCCTTCGCGCACGGCTTTGGCGGCCGCGGCGCGGCCGATGCCGGTGGAGGCGCCGGTGACAACGATAGCGCGGTCGAGC
>CAZNTI010000018.1:0-14470 GCA_964575885.1 uncultured Terricaulis sp. | reverse complement strand
GAGCAGGTGCTGGCGCTGACAAATGGACGCGGCGTCGACGCCGTCTACGACCCCGTCGGCGGCGATGTCTTCCAGCAGTCGCTGCGCTGCATGGCACCGGAAGCCCGCATCATGCCGGTCGGCTTCGCCGGCGGCGACATCCCGCAGATCCCCGCCAACCTGCTGCTCGTGAAGAACCTCACCGTCTGCGGACTCAACATGGGCCTCTACTACGGCTGGAGCCCGGTCGACCTGCGTTACGAATACGAAGACCGCGTACGCGCGAACATGGATCAACTCTTTCACTGGTTCGAGCGCGGCGAGATCGACCCTGTCCTCGGCGCCGCCTACCGGCTCGAGGACTTCCAGCAGGCGATGAGCGACGTCCTGGCGCGGCGCGCGGTGGGGCTTGGGGGCTTCCACTCCTTCCACGGGATCATGTCCTTCAAAAACGCCGTAGTCGTTCGCGCCATTGGGGGTGATGTCCCGCTCGTCCGCGTCATCGTCGTAACCGATTGCCCATATCTGACGCCGGTCCCGTGTCGCGGCCAACGCTGCGAACCCGCGCACGTCGCGCACGTGCAGGCGGCGTTCCTGGCGCTGCGCGGGCTTGACGCGGAGGAGGGGGCGGCCCTGCTCGCGGACAATTTCTTCCGGGTTTTCCCCGACGTTGAAAGGCCGGCCTGATGGGAACCTTGCGCGTCACCGTGCTGGGCTGCGGATCCTCGGGCGGCGTGCCGCGCGCCACGGGCGATTGGGGCGCGTGCGACCCGAACGAACCGAAGAACCGGCGCACGCGCTGCGGCCTGCTGCTGCAGAAATGGGCGCATGAAGCCGGCGATCCCGCAGCCGCCACCACGGTGCTGATCGATACCCCGCCCGACTTGCGCCTGCAGCTCGCGGCGGCGCGGCCCGCCCATATCGACGCCGTGCTCATCAGCCACGACCACGCCGATCAGACCAACGGCTTCGACGACGTGCGCGCCTACTTCATGAAGCAGCGCCGCACCGTCGCGGTGTGGATGGACGACGCTACCCGCCAGGCATTCATGCCGCGCTTCGGCTACGCGTTTCAATCCAAGGGCGGCTACCCGGCCATCGTCAGCGACGCAGGCCGGTTGGCGCCGTTGGTCCCGGTGACCATAGACGGTCCAGGCGGGCCGCTTGAACTCCTGCCTCTGGACCAGGATCACGGCTTCCTACGCTCGCTCGGCTTTCGCGCTGGACCGGTGGCGTACAGCAACGATCTCGTTGCAATGCCGGAACAAAGCTTCGACCAGCTGCATGGCCTGGATCTGTGGATCGTCGACGCGTTGCGCGACAAGCCCCATCCTACGCACGCGCACGTGGCGCGCACATTGGAATGGATCGAACGCCTCAGTCCGCGGCAGGCGCTGCTCACCAATATGCACATCGACCTCGATTACCGCGCGCTTCGAGATAGGCTGCCCGCCGGCATCGAACCCGCGTACGATGGCTGGCGGGGCGACTTTCCACTCTGAGTCGCTGCAGGCTTGATCGGCTTCCCATAATCTATCTTATGCGAGCGACGTATGACAGATAAGGGCAGCAATAACAGTGGGATAGACGAGCGGAACGCCAGCGCCCTACGGGCCGTCATCGAGACCATGGCAAAGCTGCGCGATCCCGAAAACGGCTGTCCGTGGGACGTCGAACAGAATTTCTCTTCCATCGCGCCCTACACGATCGAGGAAGCCTACGAGGTCGCCGACGCGATCGCGCGCAACGATCTGGGCGCGCTGAAAGAAGAACTCGGCGACCTCTTGCTGCAGGTGGCGTTCCACGCCCGCATGGCCGAAGAGCAAGGCGCGTTTAACTTTGCCGACGTCGCCGAGGCGCTGGCGCAGAAGCTGATCGTGCGCCACCCGCACGTGTTCGGCGACAAGGTGGAACGTAGCGCGGAAGAGCAGACACTGGCCTGGGAGTCGCTCAAGGCGCAGGAACGCGCAAGGAAGCGCCCGGATGGCTCACTGCTTGACGACGTAGCGCTGGCGCTGCCGGCGCTCATGCGCGCCGAGAAGCTCACCAAGCGCGCGGCGCGGATCAATTTCGACTGGCCCGACGCCGACCAAGTGCTTGCCAAACTGGACGAGGAATTGGACGAGCTGAACGAGGCGCGCGACAGCGGCGACCCCGAAGCGCTCACCGAGGAGATGGGCGACGTTCTGTTTGTGATGGCCAATCTCGCGCGCAAGCTCAAGGTCGATCCCGAGGAAGCGCTGCGGCGCGCCAACGCCAAGTTTACGCGGCGGTTTCAGTTCATCGAGCAGCGCTTGCGCGAGGCCGGCCGCGAAGGCCCGCAACCGTTGGACGAGTTGGAAGCGCTATGGCTTGAGGCTAAGCGCGCGGAAAAGCTCTGAACTAGGAACTTGGGATACTTTGTGATGTTAGCACGCGCGCTCTCGCTTATCGTCAACGGTGAGGTATTGGCGCTAGACGTACTCGGTAAGCCCGTCACACATAGGCTGAAACTGGAGGACACTTCTTTCGAAGTTGATGTGAGCATCTACCAGTTGCCAGAATGTATTGCCAAGTCGAATTGGCAGATTTTTTGGAACGCCTACCCGATAGCCAGCGCCACCATGGCACCAATTCAACTTGATCCCCTCTTGCTTGCAAGAGTCGAGGCAAAGGTTCGCGCTCTTCCTTCGGGCATTACCGATTTCTGGCCAAATGATCATGAGTACGATTTTGTTGATCGCTTGATTCGGTACAAAGATGACACCGGAGACACGCGCCAACTGCTTGATAAGCTCCGTCTGGGCCTTCGTGTGCTTGACCCTCCAGCTGATCACTGCCGTGTAGGCGGAAGCCCAGATGATCGATTCGACGTTGCCAAACTTCACATCGATCGATTTCGCGGCATGCGATACGGCGAATGCCGGGTCAGACGTCGCATATCCCGTCACTTCATGAATCTTGGTTCTGCTCCGCGACACGTGTTCTTCGCCCTGATGGACCCAACCCTGGTAGATCGACACGTTGGCGATGAATACACCGATACGTACATTGACGCACTTCTGGATGCGATGGAGCGCCATGTATCCATGCTCTGGGCCCCAATTCCAACTTTGCGCGCCGACCTGATTTTTGGAACCCGCTATCTTTCCTCTCACCTCTTGCACTGTGAGTACGCATTCGGCGGAGATTTCATCGCCGTGATCAATTCAGACTCAGAACGGCAGCTAGAAGAACGCTCTAAGCCTGACCCTACTGGGGCCTCAGGATGACCAGTGCTAACGCCGAAGAACGAGTTGCAACAGCCGCAATAAATGGCGTGTTCGTTGACTTTCTGGACCGCGAACAGTCGGTGGTCCGAGGCGAGTACCTTCGCAAACTGGCATGGGGGCTCGCCAATTGTGGCGAAGTTCTGGGAATTCTCGTTCGAGGCGCGCGGATTGAGGGCCCGCTTGATCTTTCGTTCTGCGACTTCGGCCGTCCCGTATGTCTCGAAGACTGCGACATTGAGGATCTAATCAATATAAGTGGCGCCACACTGTCCGCCTTCTCTATCAATCGAAGCCGGTTCAGGCGCGTGTGGGGCACTGGCGCGCGAGTAATTGGGGATGTGACGTTTGCAGGCGCCGGACCGCTTTCGGGTAGCTCGGAACAAGATGAAATTGCGTACATTCGGCTGCGCGACGCGAGAATTGGGGGGTGTGTTTCTGGCCGCGGAACAACCCGGCTCGTCGCGCCGAATGCGCCGCATCCCCTGTCCCGGCGACGTGTTGACGCGCTTGAACTACAGGGCGCAGACATCGGCAGCGCCGTGCTTCTCGATGAAGGATTCGCCGCTGAGGGCGCCGTGTGGATGCTCGGTGCGCGCATCGGGGGCAATCTGGACCTAGCGGCAGCCAAGGTAACCAATCCTAATGGCGTGGCGGTGTGCGGGGAATTGGCGACTTTTCGCGGCACCATTCAGTTGGTCGACGGGTTTCAAGCCTCAGGGCAGGTCTCCTTCACAGGGGCTAGAATCGTCCACAACTGGAACATGCGACGGAGCAGCTTTCGTTGCGACAACGGACCGGCACTGGACTTGGAATCTGCTATAATCGAGGGTCAACTTAAGGCCTTTGAGAATGAGGTCACGGGCCCGATCACTCTAGCCGGCGCAAAGATTGGCCGGTTGCTTGATGACCCAAATACTGCTTGGGGCACAACTTCAACCAACCAACATCTCGACCTGTCCGAACTTACATACGAGCGCATTGGCTTTCTACGCAGTTCAAACGTGTCAATTTGGAAGCAACGTCGTGACTGGTTGCGTCGTTCGAACAAGCCGGATCGAGCCGGGTTCTCGCGTCAGCCGTACGAGCAACTCGCTCGTGCCTTGGCTTACGCTGGACACGCAGAGGAGGCTCGCGAAATTTCACGCGAAGCCCATAGAGAAGTTAACAGGAGGAGATCGGCTCTGCCGAAGGCGATGGTTTGGATTTTCGCCGAGCAGATGTTTGGCTACGGGCTATCCCCGTTCCGTGCGGCAGTTACAGCCATTCTATTGTGGCTTTGCGGATGGCTGGGCGCTGAGGCAATGACGTCACGAAACCTTCTAGTCGATGAGCGCGGCGAAGTTTGCAATGTCGAACCTGCTTTGTTTGCGTTGGACGTCGCAGTCCCGATTCTTGACCTCAGACAAGAGACGTTGTGCACTGTTGGGTATGCTGTAGCATCCAGTCCGCAACCGCACCTGCGCGAAGTCGTGTTCTGGCGCTGGGTTACGGCTATCTACGCTATCGCTGGAGCGGCTGTGGTTGGCTTCGGGCTTCTGACCGCCAGCGGAATCTTCCGACCACGCGTTCACTCCTGAGCGCGCTTGAGCGCAACGAACGGCACCACCTTGTTCTCCACGTCATGTCCGATATCCGCGCGCCCGAGATAGGCAATCCCGCTTTTGGCGCACCAGTGTTTGGCGATATCTTCGTCGGTGGCTCCGAACGGCTTGTCGTTGTCGGGAACCTCGGAGAGGCGTCCAAGCTTGATGCCCTTGGCGAGGCGGACGTTAGGCGCAGAAGTAATGTGATATAGCGCACGATCGATGCGGTAGAGGTACTCGTCCACGTCCTCAAGCATCAGCACGTGGTCGGTGAGGTCAGGCTCCAGCGGCGTGCCGAGGATCGAGTGCAGGGTCATGATGTTGAACGCCGCGCACTTGCCCTCGAACATGGTGGACAGCTCTGCTGCCTCCGGGGCCCGCTCGATCAGCCAGGCGAGCGCCCTCCGCACCGCCGCTTCCCCGCCTTGGCGAGCCATGTCCACCGGCATGGGCCCATGCGCGACCTGGCCAAAGCCGTGACGATAAAGCCCGGCCAGCAGCGCGCCCGCATCGCTGTATCCGAGATAGGTCTTCGCGCGCGCGGCGTCATTGAGCTTGGCAAGTGCTGCCTCCGCCATGCGCACGGTCCCGTAGCCGCCGCGTGCGAACCAGATCGCGTCAAAGCCCGGATCGTTGGCGAACTCGACGAATGCGGCTGCGCGCGCGGCGTCGTCGCCGGCGAAATGCCCGGCGCTCAAGAAACATTGCGGATGGAAAACGATCTCCGGCGCCTGATCCAGGAAGCTGTCGGCGGCGAACCGCTGCACCCGCTCAGCCAGCGCCGGCTCTATGCGCGTGCCCGGCGCCACCACGCCGATGCGGATCGGAGACGTCATGCGTTGTTCCTTGCCGTTTGACGGCTTTTGTCTTCATAACCGCCGCTGATGAGCGAGGCCAAATCCTATTTCTTCAGCGGCGTGGGCGGCTCGGGCATGCTGCCGCTGGCGCTGATCCTGCGCGGCAACGGCGCGACCGTCGCCGGCTCCGACCGCGCGCTCGATCAGGGCCGCCTGGCCCCCAAGTTCGAGTATCTGCGCGCCCATGGGATCGCGCTTTATCCACAGGACGGCAGCGGCATCACCAGCGCGCATCAAATCCTGGTCCGCTCGGCGGCGGTGGAGGACACCGTGCCCGATGTCGTGGCGGCTCAGCGCGTCGGCGCCCGCGACATGAAGCGCCCCGAGCTGCTGGCCGAGCTCTTCAACGCAGCCGCGGTACGCATCGGCGTCGCCGGCACCAGCGGCAAGTCCACCACCACGGCGATGATCGCCTGGATCCTGCACCAGGCGGGGCGCGATCCCACGGTCATGAACGGGGCGGTGATGAAGAACTTTGCCACGCCGGAGGCGCTGTTCGCTTCGGCGCTGGTGGGCAAGGGCGACGCGTTCGTGGCGGAAGTCGATGAAAGCGACGGATCGATCGCGCGGTACGCCCCCACTATCGCGGTGGTCAATAACATCGCTCTCGACCACAAGAGCATGGAGGAATTGCGGGCGCTGTTCGGCGGTTTCGTCGCCCGCGCCGATATCGCCGTGCTCAACCTCGACAATGACGAGACCGCGGCGCTGGCGTTGAGCGCTCCGGTGCGCACGCTGACGTATTCGCTGCGCTCTCCGTTGGCCGACATGCATGCCGCGGGCATCTTACTCGAACCTGACGGCGTAGCCTTTGAGGCGCGCACTCGCGACAACGGCGGCGCCGAGTTGCGTCTCAAAACCCCTGGCGCTCATAACATCTCGAACGCGCTCGCCGCGCTCTCCGTTGCTTGCGCCTACGGATTGACGATCGCGGAGGCCGCCGCCGCACTCGACGGCTTCGCCGGCATCAAGCGGCGCCTGGACGTCGTCGGCGCCGCTCGCGGCGTCACCGTGATCGACGATTTCGCGCACAATCCCGACAAGATCGCCGCCACCCTCTCCACCCTGCACGCCTTCCCTGGCCGCCTGTTGATCATGTTTCAGCCGCATGGCTTCGGACCTCTGAAGCTGATGCGGGACGAATTCATCGCCGTGTTTGAGCAACATCTGCGCGACGACGACGTGCTGATTATGCCCGATCCGGTTTATTTCGGCGGCACCACCGATCGCAGTGTATCGAGCGAGCAGATCGCGGCGGGCGTGCGCGCCAAGGGCCTGCAGGCGCTGGCGTTCGCCGAGCGCCAGGCCTGCGGCGACAAGCTCGTCGAACTGGCCGAGCCGGGCGACCGCATCGTCATCATGGGCGCACGCGACGATACGCTCTCTGTGTTCGCAGCCGACCTGCTCGCCCGCTTGCGTTGAGACGCGCTATTCCGCCGCCGGACGCAGCGCATCCGCAACCTGCGCCTCCAGCGGCGCGAAGCGGGCGGCGTCTTCGATCAGCAGTTCCGCGCGCAGCGTGATGTTGCCGTCTTCGTCGGTTGTTTCCGCAAGGATGCGTCCACACGCGGCGATTTGAGCGCGCGTTTTTCCGTCCTGCGGCGCCAGCGTCAGCGTGATCACTCTGGTCGCGGAGAAGGCGGCGCGGTCGATCGCGGCGAGCAGGGCCTCGATCCCCTCCCCCGTCTGCGCCGAGATCGCGACCGGTGTGAGGGCGGCTTCGCTCTGCTCCATCGCGCCCGCCCGTTTGAGCCGCGCGTCGCGCACTTCAGCGCTTAACTGGTCGATCTTGTTCCAGACTTCGAGCACGGGCGGGGACTTGCCGCCAGCGTCTTTGGCGAGTTGCGCCAGCACGGCAAGCACGTCGGCGCGCTGCTGCTCGCTGTCGTCGTGCGCGACATCGCGAACGTGCAGCAGCAAGTCCGCTTCGGTCACGGCCTCCAGGGTGGCGCGAAAGGCAGCCACCAGTTCGGTCGGTAAGTCGGCGATGAAGCCAACCGTATCGCTCATGATCACGGCGCGGCCGCTGGCGAGCTTCACCTGCCGCGCCGTGGGATCGAGCGTGGCGAACAGCATGTCCTGGGCCAGCACCCCCGCTTGCGTCAGCCGATTGAACAAGGTCGATTTGCCGGCGTTGGTGTAGCCCACGAGCACCACCGCCGGCAGCCCGGCGCGCGCACGCGCGCGCCTTTGCAGACCGCGGGTGCGGCGCACCTCATCGAGTTCGCGCTTCAGCTTGACGATGCGATCGGCGATGATGCGGCGATCCAGTTCGATTTGAGTTTCGCCCGGGCCCCCGGTTTTGCCAAGACCACCGCGCTGGCGCTCCAGGTGCGTCCAGGTGCGCACCAGGCGCGAGCGCTCATATTGCTGGCGCGCCAACTCCACTTGCAGCCGCCCCTCCTTGGTGCGCTCGCGCAAGCCGAAGATTTCAAGGATGAGCCCGGTTCGGTCGATCACCTTGGCGCCGATGTCAGTTTCGAGATTGCGCTGCTGCACCGGCGACAAGCCGCCATCGACCACGACGACGCCGGCGCCCAGCGCTTCGCATTGTTGCTTCAAACGCTCGACGCGGCCCGAGCCGAAATAGGTGCGCGGGCTGATCTGACGCAGCGGCGCTGCTTCCGCGCCGGCGACATCGAGCCCCAGCGCCTGCGCCAAGCCCACCGCCTCGAGGAGCCGCGCCTCGCCGTCGCGCGCGGCGGCCTCAGCGCTCGCCATGGGCCGCAGCACAAGGGCGCGATTGATGTCCTTCAGCGGCGGATCACTCGCCGTCGGAGTCATCGGCGACCTTGTCGATTTCCTGCAACTGAACAGGTGCGCCGGGCATGATCGTCGAAATCGCGTGCTTGTACACGAGCTGGATTTGTCCATCGCGACGCAACAGCACACAGAAGTTGTCGAACCACGTGACAACGCCTTGGAGTTTTACGCCATTGACCAGAAAGATCGTAAGCGGCGTTTTGGCTTTGCGGACCGCATTGAGAAAGGTGTCCTGCAAGTTTTGCTTTTTTTCCATGGTGCCGACGCGTCCATTCTTGTAGCGCCGCAACGTCCGCGCGGCTGGCCAAGAGCTATAGGCGCAGCCGCCGCCGGCGACAACCGCGGACGTGTGCGCCTGCAACATCAGCAGGCGGCGCCCAAATAAGCAGCGCGCAGTGCACGCGCCACCGGCCCGGGCGCGCCGTCTCCTATCGCGACGCCGTCGATGTGCGTCACGGGCACTGCCGGATTGCTGGCCGCCGAGATGAATGCCTCGCGCGCGCGCTGGGCCTCAGCCACGCTGAACGCCTGCTCGGCGACGCGCATCTGGCGCTCGCGTGCGATGGCCGCGAGCGCCGCACGCGTGACGCCGTGCAAGATATCGTTCGAAAGCCCGCGCGTTTTCAGTACGCCATCGCCATCGACGATCCAGGCGTTGGACGACGTGCCCTCCGTCACCATACCGTCCCCGTCAACAAACCACGCCTCGAACGCCCCGGCTTCGCGCGCGGCCTGGCGCGCCAACACGTTGGGGAGCAGGTTGACCGACTTGATGTCACGCCGCGCCCACCGTGTTTCCGGCAGCGTGATCACGCGCACGCCCGCTTCGGCGCGCGCATCGAGCGCGCCGATGTCGAGCGGCTTCGCGGTGACGATCACGCTCGGCGCAACCCCGGGCGTCGGGAAGGCGTGGTCGCGCGGCGCCGCGCCCCGCCCGATCTGCAGATAGACGATGCCGTTGCGAACGCGATTGCGCCGCATGGTCTCGCCGATAACGCTCAGCAGCGCCGCATCGCTCATCGGCGCTTCGATACGCACCGCCTGGAGCGAGCGCTGCAGCCGGCTCAAGTGCGCGTCGCGGTCGAACAAGCGCCCGCCGCGCACCGCCCACACCTCGTACACCGCATCGCCAAATTGCAGGCCGCGCTCCTGAATCGACACCTTGGCGCGGCGAAGCGGAACATAAGCGCCGTTGACGTAGGCGATGCGACTCATTCGGCCTCTGGGCCGCTGCGGCCCGGCGCTTCGACGCCGAGCGACTTGAGTTTGCGGTGTAGTGCCGAGCGCTCCATGCCGATGAACGCCGCGGTGCGTGAGATGTTGCCGCCGAAGCGGGTGATCTGCACGTTCAGATACTCGCGCTCGAAGCGCTCGCGCGCGTCGCGCAGCGGCAGCCCTATGACTTCCTGCAAGCCATCGTGCTTGGAAAAGCCGGCCGACGGCCAAGCCTCCGGCGGCAACGCGTCTACGGTCACATCCGTGGAGGGATCGCCTGTCGCCAAGATTAGAATGCGCTCGATCACGTTGCGCAGCTGGCGCACATTGCCGGGCCAATCGGCGGCCTGCAACGCCGCCAAGGCATCCTCGCCAATCTGGCGCGCCGGCACGCCAGAGGTGCCGGCCAAGCGGCCGACAAAGTAGCCGGCAAGTTCGGGGATATCCTCGCGCCGCTCCGCCAAGCTCGGCGCCCGCAGCGGCACGACGTTCAAGCGATGGAACAAGTCCTCACGGAACCGCCCTTGCTCGATGTCGCCGCGCAGATCGCGCGAGGTCGAGGAGACCACGCGCACATTCACCTGCACATCGGCGCTGCCGTCAAGGCGACGGAAGCGCTGATCCACCAGCACACGCAAAATCTTCGACTGCGTCTCGGGCGGCATGTCGCCGACTTCGTCGAGAAACAGCGTGCCGGTGTGGGCCTGTTCGAAAACGCCGATCTTGCGCGGACGCCCGTCGGGCCCATCCTCGCCGAATATCTCGCTTTCCATGCGCTCTGGGGCGATCGATGCGGCGTTGATGGCCACGAACGGCCCGTGCGCGCGGGGGCTGCGCTCGTGCAGGAGGCGCGCGACAAGTTCCTTGCCGGCGCCGGCGGGACCGGTGACCAGCACGCGCGAGTTGGTTTGCGCCACGCGCTCGATGGCGCTGCGTAGCGCACTCATCACCGCCGACGAGCCGATCAGCGCGTCGCTTGCGGTGGAGCGCGCCTTAAGCGCAGTGTTCTCGCGCCGCAACTGCGCGGCTTCGAGCGCTCGCTGCAGAACGACCATCAAGCGGTCGGCGGTGAACGGCTTCTCGACGAAGTCGTAAGCGCCCTTGCGGATAGCCCCGACCGCAGTCTCGATGGTGCCGTGGCCGGAGATGACGATCACCGGCATTTCAGGATCGATTTCCTTGAACATCGCCAGCAACTCGAGGCCGTCGATGCGGCTGCCCTGCAGCCAAACGTCCAGCACAACCAGCGAGGGCTTGCGGCGACGGAACGCGTCCAGCGCCTCGTCGCCGTCGCGGGCGGTGCGGACCTGGTGGCCGTCGTCTTGAAGGATGCCCGACACCAGATCACGGATGTCGGCTTCGTCGTCGATGACGAGGATGTCAGCGGGCATGGGGGGCTCCTGCTTGCTCTGTCGACGTGTCGGCGGTGTCTTCGCCGCGCTTGGGAAGAACGAAACGCACCACTGCGCCGGGGCCGGGGACCGGGCGCATCGTCAAGTTCGATCAAACCGCCGTGATCTTCCACGATGCGGGCGACGATGGCGAGGCCTAAGCCCGCGCCTTTGGTGCGGGTGGTGAAATACGGCTCGATCAGACGGCTGCGGTCCTTCTCGGGAAAGCCGATGCCGTTGTCGGTGACTTCAAACTGCACCCCGTAATCGAGGTCGCGCAGACGCAGCTGCACGAAACCATCCTTGGGCTCGCCGTCGCGCACCCGGCGCGCCTGCACGCTTTCGGCGGCGTTCTTGATCAGGTTGAGCAGAGCCTGCGAAATCATGCGTTCATCGCTCACCAGCCCGATCGGCTTGTCGGCGCCTTCGAGTTCGACGCGAATGTCGGCGAAGGCGAGGCGCTGACCGAAGACCGTCTCGCGCGCGATCTCGCTCATGTCGGCGAACGCCATGCGCGGCGTCGGCATGCGCGCGACCGAGGAGAATTCGTCGACCATGCGTCCGATGTCGGCGACCTGACGCAGGATGGTGTCGGCGCATTTTTCGAACGTCTCGCGATCGGAGGTGATCTCGCCGGCGTATTTGCGTTTGAGCCGCTCGGCCGAAAGTTGGATCGGGGTCAGCGGATTTTTGATCTCGTGGGCGATGCGGCGGGCGACGTCCTTCCAGGCTTCCTGACGCTGGGCGGCGATGAGCTTGGTCATGTCGTCGAAGGTGAGCACCAGGCCGCCCTCGCCGTCCGGGCTCATGCGGACGCTCAGATTGAGCGAGCCGCCGTCGCGCATGAGGTCGACGCGTTGCGGGGGCGTTTCGCCTGAAGGCGCGGGTTGATTGAGCAGTTCGGCGAACTCCGGCGCGATATCGATGAGACGGCGCCCGACGAGATTCTCGTCGCCATGACCGAGCAATAGCACCGCCGAGCGGTTGGCTGCGGTGATACGGCCGTCGCGATCGACGCCGACGACCCCGGCGCCGACGCCGCCAAGCACCGCCTCGATGAACCGGCGGCGCGTTTCGGCGTCCTCCTGCGCGGCCACGAGTTCGCGCCGTTGCGTGCCGAGTTGCTCGGTCATGCGATTGAACGTCGCGGCCAGTGCGTCGACTTCGTCGCGTTCCTCCTCGACGTCGACCCGCACGTTCAGGTCGCCGGCGGCCACCCGGCGCGCCGCATACACAAGCCGCCCAATCGGGGCCGCAACCCGCGTGGCGCTCGTGAGCCCCACCCAGCCGGCGGCCAGCAGCACCAGGAGCGCCGTTGACAGGTAAGCGAGAGCGAACAGCAATTGCAGCGCCCCGCGCTCCTCCTGCGAGCGCCGGTAATCGGCCACGGATTGATCGAACGCGACGAGCTGCGCCATCAATTGCGGCTCGATCTGACGCGACACCAGCACGAAGGCGTCGTCGTAGTTGGCGAGCCGATAGAGCGCCAGCACGCGCGTGTTGTCGGCGTCGAAGCGGACCCAAACGTCGCCCTGATTGGCCACGGCGTAGGCGCCAGACGAGGGGCCTGTATATCCCACTGCGCCCTCGCGCTCGGCGCGCGCCAGGATGCGCGCCTCGCTGTCGATCACGTAGGCGGCGGCGAAGCCGCGCCGCTCGGCCTGCTCGGCCAGAAAGGCGCCGTAGCGGCCGGGATCTTCGGTCAGTCCCTGGCGCGCGACGTTGAGGTCGGTCGCCATCAGCTCGACTTCCCCACCGACATCGCCAGACGCCAATTGGACGTAGGCGTTGCCGACCTCGGCAGCGTTCTCGATGGTGCTTTCGACGCGCTGGCTAAACCAGCGATCGACGCCCTGACTGAACGTGAAGCCCAGAAAAGCAGCGACGATGATTGCGGGGGCCAGCGCCGCCAGGCTGAACAAGCTCACAAACCTGACGTGCAGCCGCGCTCCAGTCGCTGCCGCCCGCCACGCCCGCGCCACGCGCAGGAAGCGGTGCACCAGGATGCCGGCGAGCCCTACCGAGATCGCCAGACTCAACAACAGCAGCGCCCGGATGAAGCCGTTGGCGCCCCCGGCCAGGCCCTGACCCATCAGCAGCGCCACGGTGGCCGCCGCGGTCAAGAGCGCGGCCAACCCAAAACCGATCATGAACATGAGCGCGCTGCGGCCGCGAGGACGATCGCTCAGAATGCCGGCATCAGCCGATTCAGCAGTCTGGACCTGTTCGCCGATAGTGAGCGGATGCGCCATTCCCGACCCATTGTTGCATACGGGCCACATGGTGTTGAACGACGATCACGCTGGCGTCAATCGCCTCTGGCAGCGCGAAGCCCCAAGTTCACTATCTTTTTCCGTAATGTATTCCGATTGATGCCGAGCACTGCGGCAGCTTTGATCTGGTTGCCGCGCGTGGCGCGCAGGGTTTCCTGGATCAACGGACGCTCGAATTCGGCGAGCACCCGGTCGTAGAGACCCGGCGCCGGCAACGCCCCACGCGCGAACTCTCCCGCAAGCCGACGCGAGACCGCCGCCTCAAGCCCGCCGCCCCCCTCGGCGGTCGGGCCTTGTCCGGCCAACTGCGCCTCGAGGTCCGCCGCGGTGATCACCGGCGCCGGGCTGAGCGCCGCCGCCCGCCGCAGCAGGTTTTCCATCTCGCGCAAATTGCCGGGGAATGCGTACGCCTTCAGGCGCTCTATGGCGGCATTGTCGAGCGACTTTTCCGGCAACCCTTCACGCGCGGCGCGCAGCAGGAAGGCGCGCGCGAGGTCGCCGATATCCTCCTGGCGCTCGCGCAGCGGGGGCACGCGGACGGTGACGACGCTGAGCAGATCGAGCAGGTCCTGCCGGAACTCGCCGCCGCGCGCGAGGTCGGCCAGACTGCGCTGCGCCGAGGCAATGAGGCGCACGTCGCTGCGTTCGCTTTGCTGCACGCCGTAGAGCAGACCAAACAGCCGGGTCTGCGCTTCCGCGCTCAGTTCGTCGACGCTTTCCAGGAACAGCGTGCCCTCTTCGGCCTGATTGAGCTTGCCGCCGGCGGCGAACAGATCCTGCTCAAGTTGCGCCGGGCTGGCCCCAGCGAGGCTGGCGCGCACGAAGGGGGCCTTGGCGCGCGAGCTGTTGTCGTGCAACGCGCGCGCCACCAGGGGTTTGCCGACGCCGCTCTCTCCTTCGATGAGCACCGCGAAATCCGCCGCCGCGACCCGCGCAATCACGCGATACGCCTCTTGCATCGCCGCCGAGCGGCCGATCAACGGCAACCCTTCCTCGCGGCGGGCGCGGTTCGTCTGCACGCGCGTGTTGGCGTCGGGCCCACCGATGAGTGCGCGCCTGATGAGACCCATCAGATGGTCGAGGTCGAACGGCTTGGGCACGTAATCGTAGGCGCCCGCGCCGGTCGCCGACAGCGCCGTCGTCACCGTCGATTGCGCC
>CAZNTI010000017.1:12939-14669 GCA_964575885.1 uncultured Terricaulis sp. | reverse complement strand
GCGATGTTTCAAGAGGTCCGACGGATGCGCGGGCTTGCCGAAACGCGCGATGTAGGAAGGCGCAGCGAATGCGCCTTGGCGCTGCGCGCCGCTGACCGGAATCGCGATCATGTCCTGATGGATAACCTCGCCGAGCCTCACCCCTGCGTCGTACCCAGCATCGACGATGTCGAACTCTTCATCCGTGACGGTGACGTCGACCTGAATGGCGGGATAGGCGTCGGCAAAAGCCGAAAGCAGCGGTCCTGAAATAAAGCGCTCGGCAATCGAGGAGACCGCCAGCCGCAACTGCCCGCTCGGCGCGACGTCTCGATCAGCCGCGGCGTCCAAGGCCTGGCCGATTTCCGAGAGCGCCGGCGCCACGCGCCGGCGCAGCTGTTCGCCGGCCCCGGTCAGGCTGACGCTCCGCGTCGTTCGCTGGATGAGCGCGACGCCTAGGCGGTCTTCGAGCCGACGGATTGTCTGGCTTATTGCTGGCCGTGTGACGCCCAAGCGTTCCGCTGCCCCGCGGAAGCTTCGCGCCTCCGCGACCGCCAGGAACACAACGATGCCAGTGAGATCCGTCGCCATTGGTTAGCCAAAGTTACCACCGTGGTGAAGATTGGGGAAGCTGTCCGTCCCCATCGCATCCTCTACTTTGAGCCCGAGTTGGAGAGAACCACGCCAATGACGCTGAAAGACTACAAACTGCTCGGCCGGTCAGGCTTACGGGTTTCGCCCCTAAGCCTCGGCACCATGACCTTTGGGTCTGATTGGGGATGGGGCGCCGATGGCGACGAGGCGCGCCGCATCTTCGATCTCTATGTCGATCGGGGCGGCAACTTCATCGACACTTCCGTGAACTACACCAATGGCGCCGCCGAGCGCATGCTCGGAGAGTTCGTGGGCGACAAGCGAGAGCGACTCGTTCTTGGGACGAAGTTCACCATGTCTCGGGCGCCTGGCGATCCCAATTCGGGCGGCAATCATCGCCTCAACATGGTGCGCTCAGTCGAGCAAAGTCTCAGGCAACTCCGAACTGATCGCATCGATCTCCTTTATCTGCACGGATGGGACATGACGACCCCACCCGATGAGGTGATGCGCGCGCTCGACGATCTCGTCCGGTCTGGAAAAATTCTCTATCTCGGCATTTGCAACACCCCGGCATGGCGGATCGCTGCAATGCAGACGCTCGCTGACATGCGCGGGTGGTCGCCCTTTATTGCGCTTCAGATCGAGTACAGCCTGGTTGAGCGCACCGTCGAGCATGAATTGATGCCGATGGCCACAGAGCTTGGCCTCGGCGTGCTGCCGTGGTCGCCACTGGGCGGCGGCGTCCTGACTGGGAAGTATTCGCAAAGGGACATTCAAGACTCGCGGGAAGCCGCCGTGGCCTCCAGCCGCAAAGGCGTCATCGCGTCGTCTGGACACCTCAACCAGCGATCGATCGAGATCGCGCAAGCGGTTGGCGCCGTCGCTGACGAAATTGGCGCGACAGCCGCGCAAATCGCGCTTGCCTGGACCCTGACGCACCCTGCTGTCGTATCGCCGATCATCGGCGCGCGTACCGTCGCACAGGCTGAAGAAAATCTAGGCGCCCTAGAGATCGAGCTGGCGCCCGAGCAACTTGATCGCCTGAACCGGGTCAGCGCACCCGATCCGACATTCCCGGCGCGCTTCATGCAGCGACCCTTGGTGCAGCAACTCATTTTCGGCGGCGCGTCGGTGGCGCGTCGGGTATAAAGCAG
>CAZNTI010000017.1:0-12839 GCA_964575885.1 uncultured Terricaulis sp. | reverse complement strand
CGCAAGGCGGCGGCGACGGGGTTTTTCTCACGCCCATGCAGGGCGTCACTGTGATGCGCAACAGCAGACCCGCGCTGCCGCAGCACGGTCAGCCCCTGCTCTATACGCCTTCGCTCTGCGTGGTCGTTCAGGGCGCAAAGCAAATCGTTCTTGGAGAGAACGTGTTCGATTATGAGGAAGACACAGCGCTCGTGGTCAGCGTCGAGCTCCCGGGAATCGGGTGTGTCACGAAGGCGTCAGCCGCCGAACCCTTCATGAGCATGACCATTGAATTGGACCTCGGGGTTATCCAGGACGTGATGGACCGTCTTGAGCTGGCGCCAACGCCAAACGCCGACAGGCTGAGCGTATTCGTCGAGCGCCTATCGGACCCGCTGCGCAATTGTGTGCTGCGGCTCGCGGGCCTCGCAGCCAAGCCGGAAGCGATCCCGGTTCTCTATGCCGACATCATGCGTGAGATTTGCTTTTGGCTGCTGACCGGCCCGAACGCAGGCGAAATGTGCAAGATTGCTTGCCGGGAGAGCCGAACGCGTCGTATCGCCGACTCAATCTATTTCCTGCGCAAAAATTTGATGCGCCCAGTGCGCATCGAGGAAATGGCCGACGCGGCTTCCATGAGCCCTTCTTCGTTTCACCAGCACTTCAAGACGCTGACCGGACTGACGCCGGTTCAGTTCCAGAAGGAACTCAGGCTGCTTGAAGCGCGCAAGCTTATGGTTGCGCAATCCGCAAGTGTGGCGAATGCCGCCCACCACGTTGGCTACGAGAGCATTTCTCAGTTCAGCAGGGAGTACACGCGGATGTTTGGGCTTCCGCCCGCACGCGATGCCGAGGCCGTCAAAGCCCGCGTTCGGCCGGTGCGCAATGCAAGCGCGGAGCACGTAGAACGCTAGGCGCCGGAGGATCAGGCAAGTCATGCCTTGGATCGGGCATCCACGCGTGACGGTGCGCGCCGTAGTTTAGCGTCACCTCACAACGGAGAGCAGGCCCCATGTCCGACACCTCACGCCGTACGCTTCTGGCTCTCGCAGCTGCCGCGCCGGTCGTCGCTGCCGCAACCAGCTCGGCGCAGACGCCGCAGCCACGCCCCGGCGCCGGGCGCGCAGCGCTCGTCACCGGTTCCTCGCGCGGCATCGGCGCCGCGACCGCCAAGCGCCTGGCGCGCGACGGCTTCGCCGTGACGGTGAATTGCCGCGTCAACCGCGACCTCGCAGCGGGCGTCGTGCGCGATATCGAGGCCGCGGGCGGCCGTGCGATTTGGCGCCAGGCCGATGTCGCCGATCCGCGCCAGGTGCGCGCGCTGTTCGACGCCAACGATGAGGCGTTCGGCGGCGTCGACGTCGTGATCAGCAACGCCGGCATCATGAATGTCGCGCCGTTCGCCGCAATGACGGACGACGCCTTCGACCGGATGATCGCCACCAACCTCAAGGGCAGTTTCAATGCGCTGCGCGAAGCGGCGCGCCGCACGCGCGACGGGGGACGTATCATCGCGCTGAGCTCGACGTCGATGACGCAGAAACGCCCGACCCACGGCCCCTACGCTGCGACCAAATCCGCGCAGGAGATGTTCTGCGGCTCCTTAGCCAAGGAACTCGCCGGGCGGCGCATCTCGGTCAACGCGGTGGCGCCGGGGCCGACCAATACGGACCTCTTCCAAGTCCCGCCGCAAGTGATGCAGCAAGCGATCCAGCAGATTCCTTATGGCCGTATCGGCGAGCCCGAAGATATCGCCAACGCCATCGCCGCACTCTGCGCCAGCGATGGCGAGTGGATCAACGGTCAGCTGGTTTACGCCAATGGCGGCTTCTTCTGACGCGCAATGAGGGCGGTCGCTGACACGAGCCCAACAATTTCTCCGCTGGGCGCCTCGTCTTCGAGGCCGCCAATGAAAAGGATCCCCATGTCGCTCGACCAGTACCGCCCGCTCGGACGCTCGGGCCTGATCGTCAGTCCGCTCTCGCTGGGCACAATGACGTTCGGGGCGCCGCGGTGGGGAATCGGACGACCCGATGCGGAAACGATACTCGACGCCTACGTCGATGCGGGCGGCAACGTCATCGATACGGCCGACATCTACGCCGGCGGCGAAGGCGAGACCATGATCGGCGAGATGCTTGCGGCGCGGCGCAACCGCCACCACCTGGTTCTCGCCACCAAATCGGGTTTCGCGACCGGGCGAGGGCCATGGGCCGGCGGCAACGGCGCTGGAGCGATCAAGTCAGCGCTCGAAGGCTCGCTGCAACGGCTGCGGACCGACTATATCGATCTTTACTGGGTCCACGTATGGGACGGCATTACCCCGGCTGACGAACTGCTCGAGACCATGGCGGGCCTCGTGAGAGCGGGAAAGGTTCGATACTGGGGAATCTCCAACACTCCAGCGTGGTATGTCGCGCAGGTCGCGACCCTCGCCAAAACGCGCGGGCTGCCGGGCCCGATCGCCCTGCAGTACTTCTACTCCCTGGTCAGTCGCAACATCGAGGCCGAGCATGTTCCGCTCGCCCGCGACGCGGGCCTCGGTCTCGTCCCGTGGAGCCCGCTGGCCTATGGTCTGTTGACGGGGAAATACGACCGCGCCGCCGTTGAGGCCCGCGCCCCGCACTCCGGCGGCGCGCCGAATGACGCCCAAACATCTCGCAGCCCGCGTCTCGACGGCCCCAACCCATTCGGCGACAGCCTCTTTACGGCGCGCAATTGGTCGATCGTGGATGCGGTGAAGACCATCGCAGCCGAGACCGGGCGATCCGCAGCGCAGGTGGCGCTGGCCTGGGTGCTTGCGCGTCCAGGTGTGGACACCACCTTGATCGGCGTCAGTCGGGTCGGCCAGCTCTCCGACAACCTTGGCGCGCTCGACCTCTCGCTGTCGTCAGAACACCGCACCAGACTTGAAGCGGTGAGCCGCCCGGACTTGCCGATGCTCTACGCACTTTTCAGCGACGAGATGCGTCGACACGTCGTGTTCGGAGGCGCCGCTGTGCTGAAGCACTGATCTCGCTCCGAAGCGAGGCTGCAATTCAACCCTCCACGAAAAGAGACCTCACATGACCACACGCGAAGCGATCTTTCCGGCCAACCGCCACGCCCTTTATGAAACCCACCGCTATTCCGCCGCGATCCGATCCGGCGATCTGCTGTTCGTATCTGGTCAGGTTGGCAGCCGTGAGGACGGCTCTCCCGAGCCGATCTTCGAGGACCAGGTGCGACGGGCGTTTGCTAATTTGCGCGCGGTGCTGGAAGCGGCCGGATGCACTCTCGCTGACGTGGTCGACGTCACGACATTCCACACCGATCCGGAAAATCAGTTCAAAACCATCATGGCCGTGCGCGCTGAAGAGCTCACCGATATGCCCTACCCGAACTGGACCGCCGTTGGCGTCAACTGGCTGGCCGGCTTTGATTTCGAGATCAAGGTGATCGCGCGCATTCCTCAGGCGAAGTAGCCGCAGCCGTGCGGCTCGGAACCAGCGAGCGCCAGGGCGTACAACACCTAGCAACCCCATTTTTCTCACATCAAACGACCTTAACAGAAGGGCAGCGCCATGCGCGTATTTGTAACCGGAGCCTCAGGCTTTGTCGGATCGGCCGTCGTACAGGAACTGATCGGGGCCGGGCATGAAGTGCTTGGGCTCGTGCGGTCCGACGCATCCGCCATCGCTGTTGAAAGAGCGGGGGCGCAAGCCTATCGCGGCGACATCGACAATCTGGAGACCCTACGCGCCGGCGCCGCGCAGGCGGACTGCGTGATCCATACAGCGTTCAATCACGACTTCTCGAAATATCTCGAGGCCTGCGAAGCAGACAGACGCATTATTGAAGCGCTTGGTTCGGCGCTCGCCGGATCGGATCGCCCGCTTATCGTGACGTCTGCGATCGGCACGGCGATCGGCAATCTTCCCGCCAGCGGTCTCATGACCGAAGAGACACGACCCGCCACCGGCGCAGCGGCGCATCCGCGCGCGGCGACCGAGGAGGCGGCAGTCGCCGTTGCGGCGCGCGGCGTGCCTGTGTCGGTCGTACGATTGCCGCCTTCGGTGCATGGAGACGGCGACCACGCGTTCGTGCCGATCCTCATCGATATCGCGCGTCAGCACGGCGCGTCGGTTTATGCCGGCGACGGGCTCAACACTTGGCCTGCCGTGCATAGACTGGACGCGGCCGCGCTCTACAGGCTCGCGCTGGAAGCTGGCGCGGCTGCGCCGCGCTATCATGCGGTCGCCGACGAAGGCGTACCGTTCCGCGACATCGCCAGTGTGATCGCACGTCGCCTTGGCGTGCCGGTTGTCTGCAAGACGCCCGATGACGCAGCGAGCCATTTCGGCTGGTTCGCGCATTTCGCTGCGATGGATGTGCGGGCGTCAAGCGCCTGGACGCAAGCGCAGCTTGGCTGGCGCCCGCGGCAACCCGGCCTGATCGCCGACCTTGATCGGCCAGGCTACTTCGAACGCTGACGGCTTTGGCCGCATCGAGAGATGCCCTCCGATGGGCGCTGGCTCGCGACTATGGGATGTGAAGGACGGCCTTGCCGACAAAAGCACGATCCATGAGCGCGCGTGCGACGGCCGCGGTTTCCGTCCAGGACGCTTCACGCGCAATCTCGGGCGCGAGCGCGCCAGCATCGATCTTGGCGCACAAGTCGGCGAGGCCGATGCTGGGCGGCTCGCGTTGGTACTCATAGCCCATCACCAGGCCGTACAGATTTGTGCCGCCCACTCTGAATTTGCTGGCGTCGAATTCTGTCCGCGCGCCTGCCGAGGCGCCCAGCAAAACGCAGGTTCCACCCGGCGCCAGCATTTCAAGCGCCGACCCAAGCGCATCTGCGCCTACGGACTCAAGCACGAGGTCGAAAGGTCCAAACGGCCGCGCCGCATCAAGACTGGGCCCGAGTGCAACGTGGTTGGCGCCCAGCCGCTCCACCAGCGCCTGGTGCTCCGCCGACCGAATGGAAGCCGTGACATCCGCCCCGGCCTTGCGTGCAAGCTGTAGGGCGAAAGTCCCCACCCCGCCGCTTGCGCCGCTCACAAGCACGCGCTTGCCGGTCAGGTCGCCGCCCCTGGCGAGTGCGGCGCGTGCGGTCAGTCCGGCCACCGGCAGTGAAGCGGCCTGCGCGAAGCTGACGGCGTCGGGAAGCACCGCCAGTTGAAACGGCGCAAGCGCCACGTATTCGGCCCACCCGCCCATCGTTACGCCCACGATGCGCGCGCCTGCGGGCGGGCCCGAACCGTCCGCCGCCGGGCGCTCGACAATGCCCGCTACATCCCATCCCGGGCGCCAGCCGCTCGGCATTTCATGCAGCGCCATGCGCGTTTCCCCGCGGTTCAACGAAAACGCGGCGACGCGCACCAGGGCTTGCGAGGGACCAGGCGCAGGGATTGGCGCATCTTGAAGAACAAGGCGGTCGGGAGCGTCCGCGTCAACGACGATGGCTTTCATCATGGTGTCGGTGATTTCACTCATGGCCGCCCTTCAGAAGCTTGCGCGTGGGTTTGTGAGCATCGAGCGCCAGGAAGCCGGCGACGAGACTGTCGATCGTGGCGTCGATGAGCGCCTCACGTTGCGCCCAAGGAAAATCTGGCCACGCGATCAGTTTTGCGATCAGCCCGTGGGGCGCGAACAGTGCGACCTGACAGGCCACCTTGGCGTTCATGCTGCGGAAAACGCCCGTTCGGATCAGCCGGCGAACAAGCCCGTATTGCCAGCGCACGACTTGTACGCCGCGGCTTTCGTCCGATCCGTGCTGCTGCGCGTCGCCAAGCCCATACAGAAGCGCGCGCGGCCGCATGTAGATGATCTGGTATTCTTCGGGATTGGCGAGACCAATCTCGATAAAAGCCCGCAGCGTTCGGCGGAAACGCTCGAGATCGTCCGCGACCTCGATTTCTATCTGCCGAAACGCCGCCAGCGTCGTCGCGTAGACGCGTTGACACAGCGCATCGATGATTTCTTCCTTGCTTTTGAAATAGACGTACAGCCCGGCTTGCGAGAGCCCTACGCGCGCGGCGAGCCGGCGCGTGGTCGCCACATCAAGCCCCTCGGCCAGGAACATGTCCTTCGCGACGGCGAGAATTTCCTCGACCCGTTCATGGCCCTGCCCGCGCGGTTTGCGCCTTCGGACAGGCGCGCGTGTGCTAACGGCGACCATCGGCGTCCACCTGCATCTTCAAATTTCTGGCGGCCACTATAACTGATCATTGATCAGTGTTCAATGATCAGTTACGTAGACGCCGCGACCAGGGAGAGGCAAGGCCAATGCCAGCCGACGAGAAACGAGACGAAGCTCCAGCCGATGGGGCCAAGCGGAACACACTTGGCGTAGCGGCCGCGGGCCTTGCTGTGGGCGCCGTCGCCGGCCTCGCCGGCGGCGCCATGGTGGGCGCGGCGGCGCGCCTGCCCGCCGCGCAGCCGATCAATGGGCGCAGGCGCTTTGCTGGCCAGGGCGTACTCATCACCGGGGCCACATCCGGAATTGGGCGAGCCGCCGCCATCGCCTTCGCGCAGGAAGGGGCGAAGGTCGCGTTCTGCGGCCGGCGCGAACAGCTCGGCCTCGCCGTCCAGCAAGAGATACGCGCTGCGGGCGGCGAGGCGACTTACATTCGCGCCGACGTCCGCGATGAAGCCGACGTCGAGCGCTTCGTCACCAGCAGCGTCGCAGCGTGCGGACGGCTGGACGTCGCATTCAACAACGCCGGCATCTCCATCGAACGACCGTTGCACGACTATACCGCCGCTGAGTGGGACGATGTCGTGCAAACCAATCTGCGCGGCGTGTTCCTTTCGATGAAACACCAGCTCCCGCACATGGTGGCGGCGGGCGCGGGAGTGATCGTCGTCACCGCCTCCAACTCCACGCGGGCTGGCGCGTACGCGTCAAGCAAACACGGCTTGCTGGGCTTGGTGCGCTCCGCGGCCCTCGCCTACGCCGACCAGGGCGTCAGGATCAACGCGCTTGTGCCGGGCACGACGGACACGGCCTTGGTGCGAGGCGCGGCGGGTATGGCGGACGCGCCGGAAGCGGTCTGGCGGGTCGCGGCCGGGCAATGGGCCGGCGCAAACGTTCCCCTGAGACGCATGGCGACGCCAGAAGAGGTCGCCGCGTTCGCGCTCATGATCGCATCGCCGGAATTTCCATATCTCACTGGAAGCGCACTGGCGCTGGACGGCGGCGTCAGCGCTTAGCCCTACGCCGCCTCTGAAACACCGCTCCGCTCGAAGCTACGGGCGCGTCGGCGCCAAATTGATTGCTGGGCCCCCAATCCCACTCAATCATCGACCAGATTGTCATGGACTTTCGCCCTGGCTCGATGAGCGTCAATTCGCGCGACATCGTAAAGCATGCCCGCTTCATCGCCGCCTGAGCGCCAAGCGGCGGCGAAGAGCTAACTTTTTTAGATACGGCGAGAGAGACCGGTTGGCGGCGCAATGCAGCGCGCTTTCAGGCCGGCAGTTCGCGTTCTCTGGCGGCGACCCGCGGCCGGCGCATCGCAGGACAAGTTATCTTTGCCTTTTGGGCGCGTCTTGAGACGGATCAAGCAGAGCCAGCCCGCTCCTGACTGCGCAATAGTCTCACAAATCATGAAGCGCGTGCGGGTGAACTGAGGTGCGATACGGTCATTGATCGAGCGCTTCGAGCAGGCGTGATGGCTCGACGTTGACGAAACTCTTGTCGAGTTCGCGGATCACCTTGGCGGCGAGCGGCTTGGTGGCGGCTGCGCGAAACGCTCCTAACGCGCGGGGGTTGGCGGCGACAATCAATTGCTCGAATGCCCCTGCTTCGGCTTTCGCCGCCAGATCGACGGCGAGCACCTTGACGAAGGCGGTTTCCAGCTTGCGCTCGGGATCGGTGCGCGGGACCATGCCGCTTCGGCGTTCACCGATACTGGAGTGAACCCTGCCCGGCCGGTCGTCGAACTCGGGCTTATGCGGTCCGTCGCGGCGTTCGACTTCCAATTCTTCAAGGCGCCGCGGCACGCCATTGAAGCTGAAGATACGCGCACTTGCCTCGTCGAACGTTGCAACCCACGTCTTTGTTTGCCTCATCGCCATCTCCTTTGACCGGCAAGACAGCAACACCAGGCGTCCAGCGCATTGCGTCAAATCAAGCGCGCAGCCGAACGCTTGGGCATCATGTCGCTCGCCGCAGGGAGTTCGATCATGAACCGCACCGATAATCTCGCAGCCAACTCCGCACGCCTCGCGACGGCAGAAGACGTCCACCACGTCCTGGGCGAGGTCGACGACATAACGGCCGCGCACATCCTTGCTACGCAACCGACCTATCAAGACCTCGTCGATGCTGCGCTGTGGGTCCGTGGGGACGGCGACCTCGCGCTGCGCGAGGCCCGACAATTGAGCGCTGGCGCGCTCGCTGTGGCGGCTATGCTGACCGATGCTGATGAAAATGAGCCGACTGAAGAGATCTGAACGTGATTGGTCACTCGCGCGGCGGCTGGCCATCCGTCTCCTGTATTGAACGCAGATATGCAATCAACGCATCAACACCCTGCGGATTGAATTGAAACTCCGGCATGGGGTGGGCTACGCGCACGCCTTCGATGAGTTCCAGCTCAAGCACGTCGGCACGATAGCGCTCGAGCAACCGTTCAAAACGCGGCGCGGCCGGAGTGGGGCTCTCACCTGTGCGTCCGATTGCATGGCATGAAGCGCATTGTGCCTCGGCGATCTCGCGCCCGTCTTGGGCGAGGCCCGCAGCGTTAGGTCCAAGCGCAGCGTTGGCGCAGGCACTCAGTAGAATGGCCGCTATCAAGGCTAAAACTCGCATCGCGATCTCCCTAGCCGCCATCATCTGGCGCCTCGGGCCAAGCGTCTTGCGTTCGATCAAGGCCAACAAGGAGTGACCAGGTCATGATGGAGTATGGACGCCGCAACCCCACCTCTTCTTCCGCAAAATCTTCTGACTTCGCTGGTGACGGCGCGCCCGCTCGTGGCGCTGACCTCGCCCGTCATCTATTCGCTCGTCGTTCCGTTTGCGCTCGTTGACCTTTGGGTCTCGCTCTATCAGGCGATCTGCTTTCCGGTTTACAGGGTCGATCAGGTGCGGCGCGCCGGCTACTTCAGCCTCGATCGGGCCAAGCTTCCGTATCTCAACGCCCTCGAAAAGCTGAATTGCGTCTATTGTTCCTACGTCAACGGCGTCATCGCCTACACGAGGGAGATAGCAGCGCGCACCGAACAATACTGGTGTCCGATCAAGCATGCGGATCAGCGACCGGACCCGCACGAGCGCTATGCCGACTTCGCCGGCTATGGCGATCACGAGACTCTGGCCGAGCGCAAAAGCCAGTTGCGTGATGCGCTCCGTCCGCGACCGGCCCCGACCAAGGACGAGGCGACCCCCTACGTCGTGACGCGCGCCGTGCGGCCCACACGCTGAAGGAGATGAAGGATGGATTGGGTCGATCTCGTCATTGAACGCCAATCGAGCAGCAGAGGCCCTGCGCTTCCCGAGGCGGTCATCACCAAGGCGCCGTACGGCGTCACCTGGACCCAAGTCACCACGCGAGCCGATGGGCAAACCGTTCGCGCGCGACTGGCAAACCACTCTGGGCGGCTGCGCACCAAACATGGCCTCGTAGCCTATAAGAAGGATCGCCATTACATCGTGGACTATGGCGGCGGTGACCGCGCCGTGGCGCGCCGCGACATCTTCGAGCGGATCTATATCGCGCTGGGCGGCGGTCGCTACGAAAAGCGTCCCGAGATTGTCTATCGCTATTTCACCTTGCCTTACGACGTGACGCTCAACACCGCCGAGGGACCAGGGGCGGCAAAGGCGGGCGATTGGATCATGGAAGGCGTCGAAGGCGAACTCTATCCGATCAGACCCGAGCACGCGCGCAAGCTTTACGAAACGCTGTGAGGTCGTTGCGTTCTAGTAGGCGTTCTTTGTCGCCAGACACGCGCGTATGCGGCGCGCATCAGCTTCCTCAATGCCAAGCGCATGGACCAAATCTCTTGCGAAGACGTCTTCCTCGGGACGCAGTGGCCCATTCAGCAGCATAAGATCAAGCGCTTGCGCGAAGACCGGAACGCGGCATGACGCCGGCAAGGCGGCGGCAGCTTCCGCAAGCGCCGCCTCGTCGCCCTTCGCTAACCGAGCACAGACGGCAAAATTGAGCGCTTCGATGTCATGTTCGCGTACCATGCCGCGTTCCCACCACCGCCTGGTGAGTTGCTGGAGCCATACACTCTCGGCCGTGGCCATGCCGCGATCGGCGGTCGCTGCGAGCGATAGGATGCACAAGAACGCCTCGGGCGCCTGGTAGGGGCTGGGCGGCGCGGATCGCGACAACTTGAAGGTTGAGTCATTGTGAAGGGCCGCCGCGTCCGTCATTTCACTCTCCATGGATAGCGGGCCCTCCGTGCCTCACACCATCTCGCCGGCGGGCCAGAGTGTGCGAAGGCCTTCCGGCAGCTGCGCCTTCAGCTTGACGGCCTCGCCGGGGCTAACGAACGAGGCGACAACGCCGAAGACGGCGCGCGTTACCGTGATCGGATCAAATCGGTAGTGTGGACCGAACGACTCGCGCACCGCGTCGGCAAACTCCTTGGGGGTGCGCGCGCGTGCAGGCGTGTCGGGCAAAGTCCAACCCTCGTAATAAAGTCCCCGCACCAACATCGGGAATTGCGCGGCAAGGTTCACCGCGGCGTGCGCCTGCAGTCGATCCCGAAGCGCGTGTAGTACAGCTCGTAGCGCGACATAGGCTTCTTGGCGCTCGCAGTCGCCCAGCGCTTCCTGAAGCGTCTTGAGCCAGCGATTGGTGTCTTGGACGCTGGTGTCGAATACGGCGAGACCGGTGGTCATGGCGCGTTTCCTTATGCTGTCAGATCAAACGAGAGCGACCGGAGACACGTGGCACATCCGCCCGTCTCCGTGCTTGATCGCGCTCAATCGCCGCCAGCGTCCTGCACGTCGGAATACCGCAACCGGATGAGGGCCTCGCCCGGGTCACGCGGCAGCAATTCCAGCGCCCGGCCGTGGCGCGAAAACCGTGCGACCGAGCCCAGCACCATCAGGAAGCGTTGCTCGTCGGTCGACGCCGCTTCGCTTGGGCATGAGGCGTCCTCCTCAACCGGAGAGCCAATCGCAATCGTGTCGCCGAACGCGCTCATCTGCGCGGTGAACGCATTGCAGCCGGTGAAGCCGCTAATGCGCCCGGTCTCGGCGTCGACATCAAGACGGATGCGCACGCCCTCGCCAAGCGAGGCGCCGGCTATCTGTTGCACTTCCCAGTCACCATCGAGTTCGGTCGGCGTCGCTGGGGCCTGAGCGCACGCAGCGGCCACGGAGACGAAGATGACTGCAATGCCCCTAAGGATCATGCTCTTAGGCATGGACGCTCCTTACTTCACGCCTAACGTGCGCGCCGACGACGAGAGCCAGGGCTGGTCCCGAACCAGCGGGGGGCGGGAGTATTCGGGACCAACCCAAACCGCAGACGCCTTTGGCGTCTCGATTGGCTCGCGCCGTTCTGAAAAATAGACGAGACGCGAAGCAGACTTGTTGATCGTGCGCAAAGGCGTCCGGATTCTTTCAGAGGTCCGCGGCAAGCTCCACCGGTGCGCCTGCCAGGCGTCGCATCAGCGCGCGCCGCCTGGCCAGCGGCCACCAATCGTACAGAAATATCTCGATGGGCCGCCAATTGGCGACCCAGCCCAAGATGAGCACGCTCTCTTGGGCAAAGCGCGCAAGATCGGCGGGCAGGAAGAGGGCCAACAGCCGGCCCGCACCGTAGCAGGCGGCGAGCACGCCAAGGCCAATCAGAAGCGAAAAACGGCCAACGCGCATCATCTCCGCAATGTCGCCGCTGAGGCGGTCGGCGCGATAGTTGAAGTGGCGCTGAAACGCCTGCGGCGCATGAGCGGCGGCAGCGTTCAACCTTTCGCTGGCTGGGATGTGAACCAAAATGCGCAAGGATGCATCGTCGGGCAGCTCCCTCGCCCAACCGACGATGAAATCTTCCGCTTGCGGCGCGAGATCGCGCGAAGGCACGGGCATCGGATCGAAAGCGTCGAATAGATGTTCAACGCGTTTGACACGCAGTTCAATGAGACCCGATTGCGCGCCCGCGCCTGAACTCGCTAGATTCATGGCGCCAACTTTCTGCGTGCGGCAACAACGCTGCGCCTTGCGCGCGATCAATCGCGCGAGCGCACCCGTTTGCCCTGCCGCAATTGCTCGCTTGGAAAGACGATGACGCGGTCGCCTTCACGAAGGCCCGACACTACCGCCCTGAACGCGCCGCCCCCGGCCGCGAGTTCAACGGCGACGCGGCGCGCCCGGCCCTGTTGGATGCGCCACACCGACCAGCCTGCACCGTCCCTTACGAGCGCGTCCACCGGCAGGCGCAACGCATTGTCGGTCGCGCTCACAATGACGCGCACGTCGACACGGAAGCCGTGGCCAAGCAAAGGCTGTTGCTGTGAACGATCTAGACGCAATACGACATTGACGCGCTGCTCTTCGACTCCCAGCGCCGAAATCTTAGTGTGCGCATAAGGCTCGACGCGGATGACGTGCGCCGCCAACGCCCCGTCGCCGCCCCAGTTTTCGATTGAGGCATCCATGCCGGGGCGCATCGCCACTGCATCCTGCGACAAGAATTCGGCGACAATCTCAAGGTCCGCCGGGTCGCCGATCTCAATCAGCGGCGTTCCGGCGGCGACGATGGCTTCACTCTCCTCGAAAACACGCAACACGCGCCCGGCGGCAGGGCTGGCGACGGCGGTAGCTTGCGTGGCGCGCCCATTGCGCCCGCCTGCGCTTGCTTGGGCGCGCGCGAGATCGGCCTGCGCAGCTCTTGCCTCCGCGCGCGCCGCGC
>CAZNTI010000016.1:0-14827 GCA_964575885.1 uncultured Terricaulis sp. | reverse complement strand
ACTGATGCGCCAGTTTTCGGGCGTCGGCTCGCCGCCCAAGAGCGGGGCCCGCACCAACTCGATCAAATGGAAAAACGGATTGAGCTGGGTAAACAACGGCCGATGGTCCACCGCGCTCGGCATCCAGAAAATCGGCGTGATGAAGAAAATCACCTGCATCGCGCTTTGGACCACAAGCGGCACGTCCCTGAAGCGCGCGCACAGCGGGCTTATGCCGATGGTCAGGAAATACCCAAACACCAGAATGACGCCCGCGCCAAGCAGCGAGGCCGCCATGTGGGCGGAGAGGGATGCGCCGAAGAAAAGCAGCAAGCCCACAATCGCGACGAAATTGTGCGCAAACACAATGGCGTTGCGAAAGACGATGCGCCCCGCAATCACCGACATCGGCATCGGCACATTCTGCAGGAAGGCGCTGTGATCGGCGATGGCTTGGCAGCCCTCGTTAACCAGCGCCAGAATCAGATGCCACGCCAGCAAGCCCGCGGCGATGAACGAGACGTAGCGCACATATTCGGTGCGGAACACCTCCGCGAATACGAACGCCAAGGCCAGAACCGTGGCCACCAAGGCTGCGCTAATCCAGAACGGCCCCAACAGCGACCGCTTGTAGCGCAGTTCGATGTCCTGGAGCCCGAGCTTGTAGGATGTGCGCCATCGCACCAGCCCCGCCGCCAAATCGTCTACGGCGTCGATCATGAGCTCCCTCCAGGACTACGAGAAGGCCTCGCCGCCCCGATGCCACACAGAGCTTGGTCCTATGCGGTTTCACACTCCAGGTCGAGGCGGCCGAGCCTAGGGCGGCGCAGTCGAGGCGACTGCACGACCCGCAGCCGGACGGCTTGACCTCATCGCGCGGCGCCTGGAGTAAGCTTGCCCCATTGGGGTGTAAGCAAGGCCTTTGGACGGGCAGTTGTGGCAGGAAACCCGAAATTGTCGGCGAGGGTCCCGGCCGGTCGAGGCGCAGAATGCGTTCAGTGAAGCTTACCCGAAGCCGCCGCGGCGCGCGGGCGCGGGCGCGGGCCCCCTCGATCGCATCGCGCAGTGCCCGTGCTCGCCCGATCGTGCTCGTGCTCGGTATGCATCGATCCGGCACCAGCGCCATCACCCGCGCGCTGGAAGCGCTAGGCGTCGACCTTGGCGGCAATCTGATGCCGCCGTTGCCCGACAACAACGAACGCGGATTCTTCGAGGATCTCGATATCTTCCAGCTCAACGAAAGGCTGCTCGAAAAAGCAGCGAGCGCGTGGAGCCAGCTTGCCCCGATCGACGCGGACTGGGCCGGCCCTTCCTTCGCGCGCGAGCGGCGCGAAGCGGCGGCGTTGCTCAGGGCCAAACTTGGGGCCCGCATGTTCGCCTTCAAGGATCCCCGCTCGGCCCTGCTGCTGCCGTTCTGGCAATGCGTCTTCGAAGACCTCAATCTGAGCGAGCGCTACGTGGTCGCTGTGCGCAATCCGATTGAAGCTGCGCTCTCCTTGGAGGCGCGCGACGGCCTGCCGCTCGCCAAGGGCGTGCTGCTGTGGGCCAAGCATCAGATCGCCGCCGTGCGGTTTAGCAGCGCCAGGCCACGCGTGTTTGTGAGCTACGAACGCCTGCTCAGTGAGCCGATGCAGCAATTGCAGCGCCTGGCCGCAGCGCTCGGTCTCGACCCGCCGCAGGCCTCCGATCCCGCCGCGCGCGCCTATTGCGACGACTTCCTCACCGATGGGCTGCGCCACAATCACGCCAGCCTGAGTGAACTGGCGCGCTCAGGCGTGGTATCGCCGTTTGTCATCGATCTCTATGCGCTCCTGACCGAACTTGCGGAGAGCGACGGCGCCTCGCCGGACATCGAGGCCGCGCGCTGGGAAGCGATCGAAGCCCAGTTCTTGGAACTGACGCCCCTGCTCGTCCATGCCGACGCGACCGAGGCGCAGGAGCGCACCGTCCGCGCGGCCCTGGCCGCCTCCACCCGCCGCATCGCTCAATTGGAGGCCGCACTTACCGACGCCAGCGCGCAAAGCGAGAATCTACGCCAGGACTCAGAGCGCAAGGCGCGCCGCCTGCGCGAACAATTGTCATCGCTCGCCGAGGCGATCCAAAGCCATAGTGCGCGCATGGCCGACGCCGCGGCCCAAGCTTACGCCGAACTCGCCGACGCCCGCGCGCGTGCAGCCGGGGAAGCAGACCTGCGCACTGAACTGATCCGTCGGCTTGGCGAAGCCGAGAGCACGCGCACCGATTTCGACCTTGATGCTCAGCTTGCCAGCATCGACAAGCTCGGCGCCGCCATCGCGGCCCAACGCGCAAAGTCCGAGGAAGGCGCCCGTATCGCTGCTGAAGAGAGCACGCGGCTTAGCCTTCAACTCGCCAGCGCGCTGGAGAATGAGCGCGCACTCGCAGAAAAGCTCGAAGCCCTGCGAGGTGATCGCACCTTGGCGCTTACGGCGCTCGGCGGCGAGCTGCGCGACTTCTCCGAGGCGCTGGCGCAGGCCGAAGGTGACAACGCCGCGCTTCGCGCCGACCTCGAAGCGGAGCGCGCGGTCGCCGCCATGCTGCTCACCAAGGCGCGGGAAGCCGAGGAGCATCGCCAAGACACCGCTCAGGCTCTGAAACGCGAGCGTGCCGCGCTCAGCACCGCCGCAGCGGCGCTCGCGCGCGCCGAATCGGAACTCTCCAGCGCCGGCATGGCGCGCGCCGTAGCGAGCGAGCAACATCGCCAGCTCGCGGAAACCGTGGGCGTGAAGGACGCCGAAATAGCGGCCGCCAACGCGCAGGCCGCCAACTGGCGTCAGCGTTATCGCGACGCGCGCCGCGATCTGCTGCTAGCACGCGCCTCACTGCGCGAGATCGCAGAAAGCCTCTCATGGCGCGCCACCGCGCCGATGCGCAAGCTCAGTCGTGCGCTGCGCGACCCGCTGGGCTTCGGCCGGCGTGGCGGCACGCGCTTGGCGCGCGCAGCGTGGCGAATGCTGCCGATGTCGGCCCACGCGCGCGGTCGTTTGGCGGCGCGCGTGTTTGCGGTGGTTCCGCCCGGACTGTTAAAGTGGAGCAGCGCCTACCGCGCATGGGGCGAAAGCAAAACCCGCGCTGCGCCGGCCGCGTCGGCGGAGACGCCGGGCGAGCCCGGCGAGCCGGCGCCCGATCCCGCCCTGGAGGGATGCGTGCCGCTGTTGGCGACGCAGCCGCCGAACGCGTTGGCGGCGCGCGCGATCGCTTTCTACCTGCCGCAATTCCACCCGATCCCGGAAAACGACGCGTGGTGGGGCAAGGGCTTTACCGAATGGACAAAAGTGCGACCGGCGACCCCGCGCTTCGAGGGGCACTATCAGCCGCATGAGCCTGGCGAACTCGGTTATTATGATGTGTTGGCCGACGCCGGCGTCATGGAACGTCAGGCCGAACTTGCGCAGCTGCACGGCCTTAGCGGCTTCTGCTTCTACTTCTACTGGTTTGCGGGAAAGCGGCTGCTGGAAGCGCCGATCGAGAAGTTCGCAGCCAGCCGCAGCATCGAGACGCCGTTCTGTCTGTGCTGGGCCAACGAGAACTGGACCCGACGCTGGGACGGGCAAGACAGCGAGGTGCTGATCGCCCAGGTGCACTCGCCCGAGGACGACATCGCCTTCATTGCCCATGTCAGCCGTTATCTGAGGGACCGCCGCTACATCCGCATCCAGGGGCGCCCGCTGCTGCTTGTCTATCGGCCGGCGCTGTTGCCGTCAGCTAAAGAGACCGCGGCGCGATGGCGGCAATGGCTGCGTGAAAACGGGTTCGGCGAGGTCTATCTCGCCTACACCCAGTCGTTCGAGCGCGTCCCGCCCGCAGACTATGGCTTCGACGCCGCCGTCGAATTCCCGCCCAACAACATGGGCCTGGTAAGCGATCAGGGACTCGTCAACGGACTCGAACCCGGCTCGGCGCTTTCGATCTACGATTGGCGGGCGCTGCGACAGCGTGGTCGCCAATATCAGCCGCCGCCCTACACGCTGTTTCGCGGCGTGACCCCGGCCTGGGACAATACTGCGCGCCGCGGCGATCGCGGCGCGGCGTTCGTGAACACCTCGCCCTCCGAGTTTTCGGCGTGGATGTCGGACGCGGTCCGCGACACCGCGGCGCGCTTTCCCGATCCCGAAGAACGCCTGATCTTCATCAACGCCTGGAACGAATGGGCCGAGGGCGCCCATCTCGAACCCGATCGCAGATACGGCTACGCATGGCTAGAAGCGGCGCGGCGCGCATTGGCGCCAGACGCCGACCGCGACAAGGTCTTGGTCGTAACCCACGATCTGCATCGTCACGGCGCGCAGTTCCTAGCTCTCAATCTGGTTCGCACGTTGCGGCGGCGCTTTGGCGTCCAGACCGCGACCCTTGCCGGGGGCCCCGGCGCCCTCGCGCCAGCGTTTGAAAGTGAAGGCGAGTTCGCGCTCTTGGATCGCGAAACCGCCTCGCCCGGCGAGGTCGAACGCGCCGTCGCCGCGTTGGCTGGCCGCGGCTATCGCCACGCGATCGTCAATTCCGCGGCGTCGGCGTGGCTCGCCCCGGCGCTGAGGCAGGCGGGCGTGCGCATGATTGCCTTGGTGCACGAAATGCCGGCGGTCATCGCCAGCATGGGCCTCGCGCCCGGCTTACGGGCATTGGACCATCATGCCGAAGTCGTCGTTTTTCCGGCAGCTAGCGTGCAGGAGCAGGCGGCTCAAGCCGCCGATGTCGACGCCTGGCGCAACGCGATTGTCGCCCCTCAAGGCATGTACAAGCCGGCCAGCATCGAAACTCTCGACGACAAACGGCGCGCGCACGAGCGCATCTGCAGCGCGCTTGACCTGCCCGCCGGAGCCCGCATCGTGCTCGGGGTCGGCTTCGCAGACCACCGCAAGGGCCCGGACCTGTTCGCCGAGTGGGCGGGCGCGGCATGCGCGCGCTGGCCCGACGTCCACTTCATATGGGCGGGCGAGATCGCAGCCGACATGCGCGAGCGGCTTGGCCGCTATCTCGACGCCAGCGGTCAGCGCCGACTCCACTTTGTGGGCTACCGCGAGGACACCGCCGACCTCTACGGAGCTGCGAGCGCTTATGCGCTCTCCTCGCGCGAGGATCCCTTCCCATCGACCGCGCTCGAGGCGCTCGCCGCCGGCGCGCCGGTGATCTGCGTGCGCGGCGCCGGGGGCATCGCGGAGCTTGCCGACCACGCGTGTGTCCAGGCGATTTCAAGTCACGCTCCGGATGCTTTCGTCGCCGCGCTCGCGCGTTGGCTCGACGATGCGCCGGCCTGGCGCCTGGCCGCGGAGGCCGGGCGCACTCTGGTGCGCGAGCGGTTCGGGTTCGCAAGCTACGTCGGGGCTTTGGGCGATGCGCTCGGCCTCGCGCTCCCGAGCATCTCGGTGGTGGTGCCCAACTACAATTACGCCAGGCATTTGCCCCAGCGCCTTGACTCCATCCTCGCGCAGACGCTCAGCCCGCGCGAGATCATCTTTCTCGACGACGCCTCGGACGATGACAGCATCGCTGTCGCGGAAAGGGTGTTGAGCAAGGCCGCCGTGAATTGGCGGATCGTGCGCAACGAGCGCAATTCCGGCGACGTTTTCGGCCAATGGCGACGTGGCGTAGACCTCGCCCAGGGCGAGTTTGTCTGGATCGCCGAGGCCGACGACTGGGCCGACGCCCGCTTTCTCGAGACGGTCGTCAAACCGATGCGGCGCCCCGACGTGGTCATGTCGATGACCCAGTCCCAACAGGTCAACAGCGAGGGCCAGGTGCTGGCCGGCGACTATCTCGACTACGTCGCGGACATCTCGCCGAGCAAGTGGCGGCGGGCCTTCATGGGCGACGGCGCGGCCGAGGTGCGGGAGGGGCTTTCGATCAAGAACACCATCCCCAACGCGAGCGCAGTTTTGTTTCGCCGCGCGCCATTGGCGCAAACCCTGCGCGAACGCGCGCGCGAAATCGGCGGCTATCGCGTCGCGGGCGATTGGTGCGTCTACGTGAACGCGCTGCGAGAAGGCAGGCTCGCGTTCTCTCCCGCGGCGCTCAATTTTCACCGGCGCCACGACGAGAGTGTCACGATCTCGCGGTTCGGGCTGGCCGAACTCGCCGAAATAGCGCGGATGCAGACCTATGTTTGGCGCGAGTTCGAGACCGGGCCGGAGATCGCACAGAAGGGGCGCGAGTATTTAAGAACGCTGGTGGCGCAGTTTGGGCTTGAGCAGCGGTTCTCACCCTCGCAGATTGAAGGCGCGCTTCGAGGGTTTATCGAGGCGCCGAGGCGCGCTTGAGCCTTGGCGTTCGTGCGCCTATGGACGGCGGCAAGGAGACGGGGTTTTGGACGGGCTTCCACGTGGGCTCACGCCTTCGCCGAGCGCGCGCGACAAGGTCGCCGCGCCCGCGATTCGCGCGATCTTCGACGCCGCCTACTACTTGCGCCAGTACCCCGACGTGGCTGCCGCGGGCCGCGAGCCGCTGCCGCATTTCTTGTCGATCGGCTGGGCGGAGGGCCGCAATCCGTGCGCCCTGTTCGACACCGAACTCTATCTCGAACACTACCCAGACATTGCGCAGGCGGGTCTGAACCCGCTCATTCACTATGTGAGCGTCGGCGCCCGCGAGGGCCGGCGGGTATCGTTGCTCTTCGACGCCGGCTGGTATCTGGGAAAGAACCCGGACATCGCCGAGGCCGCCCGCGCCAACCCGCTGGCCCATTATCTCACCATCGGCGCGGGCCAGGGTCGCGAGGCCAATCCGCTTTTCGATCAGGCCTGGTACCTGCGCCAGTACCCGCAGGCTGCGCAGGAAGCCTCCTGCGCGCTTGCACACTACGCCGAGTTTGGCCTGGCCCGGCGGCTGTCGCCGCACCCGCTCTTTGACGGCGCCTACTATCTCAGTCTCTATCCGGATGTCGCGGAAGCGCACATGAACCCGTTGGCGCATTTTCTGCTCCGCGGCCATGAAGAGGTGCGCCAGCCCCACCCCCGCTTCGACGTGGAGTGGTATCGGCGCGCCTACCCCGATGTGGCCGAGGCCGGCGTGAACCCGCTTCTGCACTATCTCTGGGAAGGCGCACGCGAAGGCCGCCGGCCGGAGCCGGACTATTCCCGCGCACCCGAACCGACGCCGGTCGCCTCTGAGATCAAAGTTCCGGACGCCACACCCGAACCGGTCGCCGAACCGCGAGCGATCGCCGAACCGCAGGCGATCGCCGCCCTGGAACACAGCATCGACGCCATCTTCGTCGATGCCGCCGGCTTCGGCTTGCTCTCCGGCTGGATCGAAGACCGCGAGCGTTTCCGGGTTGAGGTCCGCGCCAGCGCCGGCGCCGTCAAGCAGCGCATCCGCGCACTGCCGCGCCCCGACGTTCGTGACCACTTGCGGTCACTCGGACGCGAGGCGCCGTCGCCGCAAAACGGCTTTGCGATTACCTTTCAGGCGCCGCCGTCATCGGCGGTGCGGCTGGTGGCGACACATGCCCAAAGCGGCGAGACGCATCTCAGCGCGCCGCTGCGCATTGACGCCACCTGCTCGCGCATTGAACAGATATGGGCGTTGGGCGACATCACCGACGGCAATTTTCGCGATCTGCGGGCGCTCTACGAGATCGCCGAACCCGCACAAACCCCCCCGCCTTCCATCGCGGAAATTCTGACCTACGGGCCGACCCCGCAACCCACGCCCACGATGTCGGTCATCGTCCCGTTCTACAGGGATTGCTCCTACCTATTGGAGCACATCCACCACCAGTCGCTGCCTGGCGCCGAGACGACGGAGTGGATTTTCGTCTGCGACGATCCTGCAATCGCCGACCAGATGCGCAGACTGGTCTCGAGCCGGCGCCGCCTGCTCAAACGCCCGACCAAGCTCGTACTCCTCAGCGAGAACGGGGGTTACGGCAACGCCAATAATATCGGCGCGAGCCAAGCCGAAGGCGAAACTTTGCTGCTGCTCAACAGCGACATCTACGTGACGCGTTTCGACCCTTTCGTTCGCGGCGACGCGCTGCTGGCGCAAGATCCTGATTTGGGCTGCGTTGGGTTTACGCTGCTGTTCGAAGACGGAACCCTTCAGCACGACGGCATCGTGTTCGAACCGCTGTCTTCGTGGGACGGCCTCTTCATCGCCCGTCACCCGCGCAAGGGCGCGCCTGCGCGCATGCGCCCGCCGGACGAAGCGCCGACGCTCGATTGCGCCGCCGTCACCGGCGCCGCAATGCTGGTACGGCGTCGAGATTTCGAACGTCTGGGCGGCTTCGATCCCGCCTACACCATGGGCGATTTTGAGGATGCGGACCTTTGCATGCGCTTGCGCCGCGACGCCAAACGCGTGACCCTGCTGCGCAATACCGACATCTATCATCTCGAGCGGCAATCGTTCCGCAGCACGGGCGGTTCAGCGCGCCGCGAAGCGATGACCTTTACCAATTGCATGCTCTTCAACGCCCGCTGGCGAGACGTATTGCTGGCCGCCGGCGAGGGTCGCTGAGATGCGGGTCGTGGTGCTGGCGCATGGGCATCCTGAATTGCGCGCAGGCGGCGCCGAGCGCGCCGCCTATTCGGTGTTCTCGGCGCTGAAAGCGGTGCCGAACGCAGAGGCTTCGTTCGTAGCGACCTGCGCGCCGGGCGACATCGGCCACGACGGCGTGTTTGGGGCTTTCCGCGGCCGCACCGATGAATTCCTGTGGACCCCGCCGCCGATAGACTGGTTCAAGCTTTCCTCGCAGGATTATGATCAACTCTTCGAGCAATGCGCGCAGCTGGTCGATTCGCTGCGCCCGGATGTGGTGCACGTCCATCACTACGCGCACACTGGCGTCGAGCTCTTTCCGATCCTGCGCACGCTGACGTCGGCGCGGCTGGTGCTGTCGCTTCACGAATTCATCCTGATTTGCAACAATCACGGCCAGATGGTGCGCAAGCAAAGCGGAGAATTGTGCTACGTCTCGTCGCACGCGGAATGCGCCCGCTGTTTTCCGGAGCAAACGAGCGGCAAATTCTTTCTGCGCGAGCGCTTTATCAAGACCTGCATCGATACCGTCGACCACTTCATCTCACCCAGCGCCTTCCTCAAGCAACGTTTCCTGGATTGGGGCCTGCGCGAGGATCGCATCAGCGTCATCGAAAACCTGCTGCCGGCGCGCATTGGGCCGCCGCCGGCGCTTGCCCCGAGCCCCCGCCGGGAAGGTCATCTACGGTTGGGCTTCTTCGGCCAACTCACTCCGTTCAAGGGCGCGCAGGTGCTCGTTCGCGCCCTAAGCAATCTGCCGGCCGCCCTGCAGCAGCGCACCGAACTCGTGATCTTCGGCGGCAACATCGACGATTGGCGCGATGTCCGCGCTCAGATCGAGGAGCTGGCCGCCGGCACCCAGGCGCGGATTCGATTCTTCGGACGCTATCGCAACGAGGACGTCGCCGAGTTGATGCGCAGCGTCGATTGGGTGGTCGTGCCCTCGACCTGGTGGGAGAATTCTCCACTTGTGATCCAAGAAGCGCACGCAGCCGGCGTACCCGTGCTCGCGTCCAATATCGGGGGCATGCGCGAGAAAGTCGTAGACGGGGGCACCGGGCGGCACTTTATGGCCGGCTCGGAGTTCGATCTCGCCTGCAAACTCGAAGAGATTGCGTCCGAGCCGGCGCGCGAATGGCCGGTCCTGGACGTTTCCACGCAAAACGAGGCGATCCTGCGCGCGCATCTGCTGATCTATCGCGGTCGAGAGGCGGCCGTGCACGCCAATGCCGGCGACCGCAGTTGAGCTTGAGGGTAGGAGCCTGAGTATGATGGCCGCGACCGGCGCACCGCTCGGGCATGTCGACCGTGCCGACAAATACGCCATTGGCGGCTGGGCGCTCGACCCCTCCAAACTTGGCGATCAGGTCAAGGTGGAGATCGTACAGAACGGCCGATCGGTGATCTCCGTGCTGGCTTCACTGCCCACCCCCACGCTGCTGAAAGCGCTGAACCTCGAGTCCCCGCGCGAGGGCCCGGCGCGGTACGGCTGGCAGGTCACTTTTCCATTGGCGAACGGCGTGGTCCCCGACCAACCCTTTGACGTGCGTATCGTGGGCACGCAGACCCCTCTGCCGCGCGGACACAATGTCGTCATCGCGACCGCTGCAGGCGTCGAACCGGAGGTTCTCGAAGACTTCGCTTCCGAGCAATTCCTCTTGCCGCACTATCACCTGAGCGGGACCGAGCTGCATCTATCAATACGGTCGTTCGCGATAGACGGGAGCGACGCCGTTCCGCTGCGCATCAAGGGTCCCGTCGCGGCGGTTGATGATCCGACTGCCATTGACGCTCAGGAGAATCGATTTCTCAACCGGCAGTGCTTTTTCCAACGCTTTGTGGTCAGCCCCGGCGAGAGCGGGGATGAAGAAGCGGCGATCAGCGTCCCCCCACGAAGCGATCGCAGCAGCGACTTGCTGCGGTCTATTCACATACCCAATGAAATCTTTCGCGCCGCGCCAGACCTGGCGCCGTTGCCCGACCTCGCAAACATTAAGCGCATCGGCGGCCCCAGCGCGAGCCAGCTGACGTATCTCATTGGCGGACGGACCGCGTACACACACCTTGATCTCATTTCTCAGGCTTACTTTGGCCGCAGCCTTGGGGCGTGGCCGCGCGTACTCGATTGGGGCGTCGGCTGCGCCCGCGTGTTGCGCTATTTCACCGAAAGCGGGCAAACTCTCGCCGGCGCCGACATCGACACTGTCAACGTCGAGTGGTGCCGACGCCATGTCGGCGCAAGCGTCCAGGTCATGCAGCTCGACACCCGACAGGCCTCGCTGCCCCTCGATGACGCGAGCATCGATATGATGTACGGCATTTCCGTCGTCACCCACCTGTCGGAGCATCACCACCACTTGTGGCTGCGCGAACTCAAGCGGGTGATGCGGCCGGGCGGCATGGTGGTGTTGACCACGCACGGCGAGTTCGCGCTCTTCCGCGCGCCCTCCTCAATTGCATTACCTATCGTGGAACAATTTGGGTTCTTCGATGGCGCCCCCGATTTCGCGTTGGGGGCCGATCTCGCATCGTACTACCGAACCACTTATCACGCACGGCGCTATGTCCGTGAGCACTGGCGAGACTATTTCGAGATTCTGGCCACGATCACCGGCGCAAGCGCCTTCCTCCAAGACTATGTCGTCATGAAAGCCTAAACGCGGGATCGGACCGAAGGCCAATGCGGCTCATCCTACACATCGGCGCGGAGAAAACCGGCACAACCACGATGCAAGAGTGGTTCTGCTTCCGGCGGCCGCTGCTCGAACAATATGGCGTCTATTATCCCACATCGCTGGGCCCGGATTCGCACCGCCTCCTCGCGGTGTTCGCGATGGATCCAGCCGAGCCGGACGAAGAATTTCCGCGCCTGGGCTTGCACACGCCAGAAGATCACCGGCGCTATTGCGATGCGCTGCGCGCGGCGTTCGCGCACGAACACGCCGCGCACGCGCACTGTCACACCTGGGTTATCTCCAGCGAGCATCTCCAGTCGCGCCTGGTGCTGCCCGAGATGATCGAACGCGTGCGTGCGTTTCTCGCGCCCCACTTCGACGACATCGACGTCGTTGCGCATTTGCGGCCGCAAGTAGATGTGGCGGTATCCCTGGTGTCGACGCGCACCCGCGGCGGCGAGCCCTTCGATGTCGCCTGGATCGCCCCGCCGCCCGAGGAAGAGCGGGTGCATTTCGAGTACGATCAGCTTATCGAGCGGTGGGAAAGCGTGTTCGGCGCCGAGGCGGTGATTGTCGTCCCCTATCGGCGCAAACCCGACCTCATGCATGTACTCATCGATTGGCTGGGCCTGGAGGCGGTGCGCCCGAAGCAAAAGCGCTTCCGTAGAAATGAATCCATGGATTGGAGCGGCATCGCCCTGCTCAACACACTCATGCGCCACGACCCAAGCAGCCTGCACGAAGTGTACGCCCACGACTGGCCCACCTACGAAAAGCTGAGCATCGGGATTGACGCCGCCAAGCGCTTCCAAGCCGCGTTCGAGGAGTCCAACCAGCGCCTGATCGCGCGCCGGCGCGAGCTGTTGCCGGGCGACCTCACGCCGGACTGGAGCGCCTACGACAAACCCTCCAACGTCGAGCGGCTCGGGGAGGCCGAGCCCTTTGGCGCGGTGCTCGCCTATCTCGAACTGCGGATGCGGGCCGAACTGCTGATCGAACAGTGTATGCATTGCCTCACCCAGCATGATCTTGCCGTCGTCCGCGGCGATGCAAGCGCGCCCGCTCTCGTTGCGCGCGCGCGCCAGCTGCTGGAGCAGGTCACCGAGAACGAGGCCACCGTCGTTCGCATCCGGGAACTGCGCGAGCGCATCGCCGCCCTCGCCCCGTAACCGCGACCCAGGCGCTTCAAGCCTTGGGGCGCGATTGTGCGCGCCCGCGCAGTGATCTAGAACGTCGCCGTCACGCGCGCAGCCAGGTCCTGAGAAGCCGACATGCCCAAACCGGTCGATCCGATCCCAACCAACGCTTGGACGCGCGCGCGGCCTTGGATCGATCACGACGACGCCGACATCGAGGCCTATGTCGCTCGGCTGACGACGCCGCCAGGCTACGATTTGCGCGGCCAGCTGATGCGCTGGCGCGACCTAGGCGTCGTGATTTTTGAAGGCGTCGTAAAGCAGAGCGATATCGACGCCTTGCATGCCGATCTGGAACACTTTCGCACCTTCTACGGCGAGTATAAGATTCCGATCGAGATCCGCGGCGAACAATTGGAGAGCGATCAGGTCGATGCCTGCCCACTCGATGAGACCGGCGTCAAAATCAATCAATTGCATTGCTTCTCGCGCGCCGCCGCACGGCTCGCGCTGACCGCTGAAGTGGCGGATTTCCTGGCGCATGTGTTCGATGCGCCGGCCGCCGTCGCGCAATCGCTGACGTTCTGGCGCGGGAGCCAGCAACCGATTCATATCGATTATCCTTATGTGCGCCAGCAGAAGCGGCTGGCGTTCGTGGCGGCGTCGTGGCTGCCGCTAGAGGACGTGCATACGGACGCGGGCCCCCTCGCCTAATACACCGGCGGCCACAAGATAGAACACTACGGCTTCTACGACTGGGGCGGTGGAGACATCATCTATGACCCCGAACGCGCGGCGCGGACACCGATGGATTTTGCCCACCATCTCTGGGAGCGCATGGCGCAGGCGGGCCTGCGGCGCGTGGAGTTCTGCCCCAAGCGCGGGGATGTGCTTATCTGGCATGGCAACCTGCCCCACGAGGGCACGACAGTCGCCGATCCAGCTCGCACGCGCAAATCGCTGGTGACCCACTTCACGTCGCTGCGGGACCTGCCGGATTGGATGCGCGCGCCCGACGCTGAGGCCAAAGGCCTCGGCGTCTTCGCGAACGGCGCCTATGCCCACGAGTATCCGTGGCTGATCGGACGCAAGAAGTTGCCCAGCTGGCGCCCATGACCGACGCCGCAGCGGTCTACACGCATCTCGGCTATTGCCCGATCTGCCAACGCGCAGCGCAATTCAGCGCCCAGCATGAGTGGCACCGCGACCATCTGCTCTGCAGCGGCTGCGGCTCCATTCCGCGCGAACGCGGCGTCGCGCTTGTGCTTGAGGAACGGTTTGCGCGCTGGCGGCAGCTGCGCATTCATGAATCGTCGCCGGTGCCGCGCGGCGTGTCGGAGAAACTGGCGCGCGAGTGCCGCGGCTATGTACCCAGCCAGTTCTTCGCCGACCTCGCGCCGGGCCAATCGCGCGATGGCGTTCGCAACGAAGACCTCGAGCGCCAAACATTTGCAGATCAAAGCTTCGATCTCGTCATCACCCTTGACGTGATGGAGCACGTCAACGAGCCCGAAGCCTGTTTCCGCGAAATCTGGCGCACGCTGAAGCCAGGCGGGGCCTATCTCTTCGCCGCGCCGACCTACAAGGAGGTGATCGCCAGCCAACGGGTCGCGCGCTTCCTTCCCGACGGCACTATCGAGCACTACCGCGAGCCCGAGTACCACGGCAATCCAGTCGATCCGCGCGGGTCATTGATGACCTTCCGATACGGCTATGACCTGCCCGAACTTATCCGCACATGGGCCCCTTTCGACACGCGCGTTTACCGTTTCCACGATCACCATCACGGCCTGATCGGTGAGTTCACAGAAATCTACCTCTGCGAACGCCGGGCGCGAACCTAACCCGCCCGCACCCAGCGCCTCCGCTCTGGCGACAACGGCGTCCAGTCTGTACATTGCCCGCGATGGAGAGGTCATGAAGGGCATCATTCTCGCCGGCGGTTCGGGCACGCGCCTTTATCCGCTGACGCTTGCGATCAGCAAGCAGCTGCTGCCGGTCTATGACAAGCCGATGATCTATTATCCGCTGACCACTTTGATGCTGGCCGGCGTGCGCGACATCCTCATCATCTCCACCCCGCGCGACACGCCGCTGTTCGCGCAGGCGCTGGGAGACGGCGCCCAATGGGGCGTGAAGCTTTCGTATGCCGTGCAACCTGCACCAGAGGGCATCGCGCAAGCCTTCCTCATTGGCGCCGATTTCATCGCCGGCGACCCTTGCGCGCTTATCCTGGGCGACAACATATTTTTCGGCCACGCCATGGGCGAGTTCCTGCGCGCGGCGGCGGCGCGTCGCGACGGCGCGACGGTTTTTGCGTACCGCGTCAGCGACCCGGAACGCTACGGCGTCGTCGCCTTCGACGCACACAGCCGGGCGGTGAGCCTGGAGGAAAAGCCCAGCGCTCCGCAGTCGGACTGGGCGGTCACCGGCATCTACTTCTACGACGGCTCGGTGGTTGAACGCGCGCGCGCGCTCAAGCCGTCGCCGCGCGGCGAGTTGGAAAACACCGATCTAGACCGGATCTACCACGAGGTCGGCCTTCTCAAC